>PLSN01000414.1 GCA_003165135.1 Bacteroidota bacterium | reverse complement strand
GAATGGCAGATATTCGAAGAAGTATATAAGACACCATACTTTTTCAGCGCGCCGAGTTTTAAGATGACCAAGTTTGAGTTTGTCGAGTTTACAAAGATACATCGCCAGTCTGATGAAGACTTCAAAGAGATACTGAATAAGATCCGCATAGGCAATGTAGACGATGATGACCTGATGCCTATCAATAAACGGGTGTATCCGAATTACGAGCCACGTGATAAAGATTTTGTGCTTACCCTGGTCACGACAAACCGTCTAGCAGGCGACATCAATGATCGTAAACTGAATGAGATCAGAGAGCCGGAGTTTACATACAAAGNNACAAAGCAGAAATACAGGGCGAGTTCAGCAAGGATAAATTTCCTACGGATGAAACCTTGAAACTGAAAGCTGGTGCGCAGATCATCTTTATCAGAAATGATACTACCGCTGAGAAAACTACCAAAGACAATAAGCGCCGCTGGGTAAACGGAACAATAGCCAAAATTCAATCACTGACTGCTGATGAAATAGAAGTGGCATTTGAAGATGGCTCAAGCTCCAAGATCAGCCGCGAGACATGGAATAATAATGTCTATAAATGGAATAAGTTGGAGCGGAAGATCGTGACAGAGACGGTTGGGACTTTCGCTCAGTTTCCGATCAAACTGTCATGGGCTATCACGATACACAAAAGCCAGGGACTTACCTTTGATAAGATGGTGCTTAATATGGGCAGCGGTGCTTTCACCCACGGACAGACCTATGTGGCGCTGAGCAGAAGCAGATCGCTGGCGGGGCTGGCACTCAAAAAACCAATAACAATTCGTGACATCATCATAGATGACAGGGTCCTTGACTTCTACAATAAGCATTTCACCTTCAACGATGAATATCAGGAGTCACAGCAAAACCTTGAATTCATATTGGAGTATTCTGATTTCTTCAAAGATCTTCTGGCGGTGCATTATAAATTTTCCGAGGAACAGTGGTTGAAATATAAAGGTATATTAAACCATAAACTGGCAGGCAAGAAAAGTGAAACGGATAAGAAAGTGTATCAAAAGCTGTCATTTGGTGAGATCAAGGCTATAATTCATCAAAGGGATCTGATATACAATCCTTCTTTCTGGAAAGTCAATTTTGAATATTTTTTTAATGATGCTGTCGTAGAGACTGTTATGGATTATCTGCTGGAGCTAGATAAAGTCATGAACCTGAGAGAGGATGAGCCCGAAGAATATGGTAGTTGAATTATTTTCTTCTCAACTCTATAAACTCAAAATCGTATTTGTGCTTCTCGTCAGCTTTAATTAGTTCTGTGCTTACTGTTTCCCACTTGTCTTTTTCTATCTCAGGAAAGTGAGTGTCTGCATCCGGAAAACTATGATGAACGCGTGTCAGGTGTATTCTATCGATCAGAGAGAATGCCAGTTTGTATATTTCCCCGCCACCTATGATCATCAGTTCTTCTTCGCCATTATCCGTAGCGAATTTGATCCCTTCCTCTATCGTTGTTACATTTTTGCAGCCTTCATATCTTAATGTGGCATCTCTGGATACTACGATATTAGTCCTGCCAACCAGCGGGCGAAATTTAGCAGGTATTGATTCGTAGGACTTACGACCCATCAGCACATGGTGCCCCCAGGTGATGTTTTTGAAGTGCGCCATATCTTTAGGCAAAACCCATAAAAGATCTCCTTTGGCACCTATCTCGTTATTTGATCCGACTGCTACGACTGCTGATATTATCATGCCATAAAGATATATATTTGGGGCAAAAGACAGATCGCAGATACCCGATTTCCGGATCATAGTGGCTAAGTACAGGACAAATTGCCCTGTCTAACTTTACCCTGACTGCCCTTATACTGCTATCAAAAAAATCAATGATATCAGAAAATAAAATGTCCGATAATTGATTTTCGAACGAGTGCAAAACCCAGTAAAAGCGTCTTTTTTTTCTTATTGCGAAAACCAATTCGAAAATCAACCCTATCCGATAGCTCCTGTTCCTTTACCTGTATGGGTTTCAGACTTGCCTGCATTTTCTTTCCGCCCGAAAAACATTGATATATCTCAGGGAGAGCAAAGGAATGTGTTTTGTCATACGCTACCCGGTTGCAAAACCGCAGGATTTTCACTAAATTAGCAAAGATGGAAGTCGCTGCTACTACAGAACTGGACAATAATAATAAGCTTATTCTTAAGCATTACAGGGCACTGCTACGTACCCTGCGCAATAGCACTACACGTCAGGACAAGAAAAATATACGTGAGGCTTTTGAGCTGGCTATGGAGAGCCATAAAGATATGCGCCGCAAGTCAGGCGAGCCGTATATCATACATCCACTCGATGTAGCCCGCGTGGCCAGTGAGGAGATGGGCCTGGATGTGACCTCGATCATCTGCGCCCTGCTGCATGACGTCGTCGAAGATACAGATGTGACCCTGGAGGAAATAGAGCGCCACTTCAATAAAGAAGTCGCCAAGATCGTCGATGGCCTCACTAAAATATCGGGCATCTTTGATCTCAACAATAACAATTCATCATTACAGGCGGAGAATTTCCGCAAACTACTGCTGACATTGAATGATGATATACGTGTCATCCTGGTGAAGCTGGCAGACAGGCTGCATAATATGCGTACGCTCGACTCGCTGAAGCGTGAAAAGCAACTCAAGATAGCTTCTGAGACCTTATTCCTTTATGCTCCTCTGGCACATAGGATGGGCCTCTATGCTATCAAGACAGAGCTGGAAGACCTTTCACTCAAATATACGGAGCCCGACCTCTATAAGGATATTGCAAAAAGATTAGCAGAGACAAAGCGGGAGAGAAGTAAATTCATCAATGACTTTATCAAGCCTATTAAAGAACTACTGGAGAAAAAGGAGTTTGGTTTTGAAATATATGGCCGACCCAAGTCTATTTTTTCCATCTACAATAAGATAAAAAACAAAGGCGTTCCTTTTGAGGAGATCTATGATCTCTTTGCCATACGTATCATTCTTAAGTCAACTCCTGAAAATGAGAAAGCGGATTGCTGGGCAGTTTATTCGACACTCACAGATATATATAAACCCAGTCCCGACCGACTCCGCGACTGGCTCTCGAACCCTAAGACCAATGGCTATGAGGCACTACACACCACGGTGATGAGCAGTACGGGTAAATGGGTAGAGGTGCAGATACGCTCTGAGCGAATGCACGAGATAGCGGAAAAAGGTTTCGCAGCACACTGGAAATATAAAGAGAACAGTGCCGACAATGCCCTCGATGATTGGTTGCAAAAGATACGCAATGTGCTCAGCAATGCAGATGGCAATGCGCTTGATGTAGTAAATGATTTCAAATATGAACTCTTCAGCGATGAGATATTTGTCTTCACACCAAAAGGAGAATTAAAACGTATCCGCAAAGGTGCTACAGCGCTCGATTTCGCATTTGAGGTGCACTCGGCAATTGGCAAAAAATGTATTGGGGCAAAAGTGAATACCAAGCTCGTTCCACTTAGTCATAAGCTAAAGAATGGCGATCAGGTAGAGATCTTGACATCTAATAAGCAGGTGCCGAATGAAGATTGGCTAAGCTATGTGGTGACTGCCAAGGCACGTTCAGTGATCAAGCAGGCGCTCAAAGATGATAAGAGAAAAATAGCGCTAGATGGCAAAGCTGAACTGGAGAAAAAGATGAAGGCCCTCAAAATGGAGGACAGTGAGGCAAACCTGATCTTGGTAATGAATTATTTCAAGGTCTTATCTCCGACTGAGCTTTACTATGATGTCGCTATTCGGAAGATTGATATATCTCTACTCAGCAAACTGGATGTAATAGCCGGCAAAATAAAATTACCAAAAGCAGCTCCGACGGAGAAGCTTAGCCCAAGTGATATAGACGAAGCTGTAAAAGATGCCCTGAAGAAAAATGCTGAGCTACTGATAATGGGCGAGAGCAGTGATAAGATAGATTATAAATTTGCGCCCTGTTGTAACCCCGTGCCGGGCGATGACGTATTTGGCTTTCTTACCGTGAGTGAGGGTATCAAGATACATCGTACCAATTGTCCTAACGCTGTGCAGCTGATGGCTAAGTATAGCTACAGGATAGTAAAGACCAAATGGACCAAGCAGCATAATATCGCCTTCCTCACCGGTATCAAGATCAATGGTATAGATGATGTGGGCCTCGTCAATAAGATCACGAATATTATCACCGGTCAGATGAATCTCAATATGCGTTCTATATCATTTGAGCGCGAGGATGGCATCTTCGAAGGCAATATCATGATATACGTGCATGACACTTCTGAGCTGGATGACCTGAATAGCAGGCTTAGCGCACTTGAAGGCATTCTAAGCGTAGAGCGCTACGATGCTGAGGATAAGAACAATGATCAGGTGGTCACCGCCCGCAGATAAGTGATCAGGTCTGTGCTTGACAGCTCCTCAGTTTCAGCCAATTTACTTATTCCATTTGCACGGAGCATGGTGATGATCTGTCCCCTATGGAAAGTTCCATGATTGACTACATGAAATAACATCTCCTCGACAGTGTTTGAATAGGGTTTGCCTGAAGTATTCTTGTAATTTATGACAGTCGATAGATAACCTTCGCCCTGGCTTTCGACATACTCTTTCAATGCTATACAATTATCTATCCAGCCTGCTATCAGCGTTTCCCTGTCACCTACGAAATCTTTTGATGGCCAATCCGTCAGGCTTTCACCTTGCAGTCTTTTGAACCAGATCAGCTCAGCGTCCCATATGTGAAGGATAGTTTTTTCAATGGTTGGAAAACTGCTCGGCGTTTCGATTTTTAAGATAGATTCGTCGACATTTTCTAATATTTCTGATAACTTGGCAGTAGCCCAAACACTATAGTTCAGGTGTGTGATCATGGAGTATGGCATAAGCGAGTATTTAGGAATTAGTATTGAGTATTTAGACCATGCTAATATCCGATTATATTCTATGAATTAGCACATTTGCATATTGAATAATTAGCACATTAGTACTATGAGTAAAAGTAAGAAAGATTTGAAGTTTGCATCTATCACATCGCAAGATAATGCACCCACCGAAGGATATATCATGCCGCATACAGCTCCGTTGTATTTATCCTCAACTTACATCTATGAATCACCCGAAAAAGCGCAGGCGGTTTTCAAGGGTAAAGAGAAAGCTTATATCTACTCTCGTTGGAGTCACCCAAATGCAGAACTAGTAGAGCGAAAGATAGAAGAGATGGAGACCTTCGGCAGCAAAGATGTGAAGTGCAGGGCATTGCTCTTTTCATCGGGCATGGCAGCCATATCGGCCTTGTTTCAATCCCTCATCAAGCCCGGAGATTCGCTAATCGTACAAGGGAATATCTATGGTACAACTGTGGATTATATAAATCATGCGGCTCAGCAGTTTGGGCTGAAGCTGTATTATGAAGATTTCAAAAAGCTGGACAAAATAGAAGCCTTACTCAAAAAGGACAAGAAAGTCAAACTGGTTTATACCGAAACCCCATCTAATCCTACTATCAATTGCTATGATCTGAGAGCTTTGTCGGCTCTCGCACATAAATACAAAACAAGGATCGCAGTCGACAATACTTTTGCATCTCCTTACCTGCAGCGGCCGCTTATAGATGGAGTGGATTTTGTCATTCACTCATCTACCAAATATCTCAATGGGCATGGCTCAGGGCTCAGTGGTTTGCTGGTAGGAAGTGATACCACTTTCATGGATAAAGATGTTTGGACGATTAGAAAACTACACGGTTCGATCTGTGCACCCTTCGATGCATGGATGCTAAACATGGGTATGAAGACACTTAGCCTGCGTATGCAGCAGCATTGCATCAATGCGATGGCTGTGGCCAAATGGCTGCAGGCACATAAAGCCGTCTCTAAAGTCAATTATCTCGGGCTTGAGTCACATCCTGATCATGCATTAGCTAAGAAGCAAATGAAAGATTATGGCGGAGTACTAAGCTTTGAGATGAAGAAAGGGTACAAGGCCGGTGAGAAGCTGATGAAGCAATTGAAATTCTGTAAACTCACCGCATCGCTTGGCACTACAGATACATTGATACAACATCCGGCATCCATGTCACATTTTTTCGTACCTAAAGAACAGCGTCAGAAATTCGGCATCACTGACGGGCTGGTGCGCCTGTCTGTAGGCATAGAAGATGTGACTGACATAATCGCTGATCTGGAGCAGGCATTAAATCATTTATAATGGATTTCGGACGG
>PLSN01000374.1 GCA_003165135.1 Bacteroidota bacterium | reverse complement strand
TGGAAGGCGCCAGGACGGTCTGCCGTGAAGTAGATATCTCCGATCATCAGTTTTATAGCGCAATGATGACATTCGAAGGAGCCGCAAATCGCTTAGAGAAACTAGGTGAGAATGCCCAAACGGTCATCTACAAGGATTTCGCGCATTCACCATCGAAACTACAGGCGACGGTCAATGCGATGAAAGAGCAATACCCCAACCGCAAACTGACCGCAGTGATGGAGCTACACACTTTCAGCAGCCTGAATAAGGATTTCCTGCAGGAGTACCATGGCGGTATGGGCAAGGCTGATGTCGCTTTGGTATTCATTGACCATGAGGCGATGAAATTAAAACAAATGCCTCCACTCGACCCGCAGCTTATCATACAGTCATTCGGACGAGGGGATATGAAAGTGTTTAGCTCTAAAGAAGAACTGCTGTCATTTCTGCTCGCACAAAACTGGAAGGATAATAATCTGCTATTGATGACCAGCGGACAGTTTGGAGGAATGGACCTGAAGGTTCTTACGACGGCTGTGTTAGCCTAATCCCCGATCATCTGTCTTTATACATAAAACAAAACAGGGCACTCAATTGAGTGCCCTGTCAGTTTATCTTCAGCTGTCTCGTCTATATCTTAGTGATCTTAAATTCAGTACGCCTGTTGAGGGCACGTCCCTCAGGATTGTCAGATCCGTCAGGCAGTGTATTTGGTGCTACAGGTTTGCGCATACCGTATCCTATCGGCACCATACGGCTCTTGCTGATACCTTTTTTGATCAGGTAGTCTACGCAGCTCTGAGCACGAGCCTGAGACAACCTTAGGTTGTATGGGTCTGAGCCCTTGCCATCAGTATGTGAGGCCAGATCTATGACGAAAGTAGGGTTCTCTCTCATCAGGTCATATAGTGTATCCAGTACGAGTTTTGACTCCGGAGTGAGGCTTGCCTTGTCAAATTCATAGAGGATATTTGACAGCCTGTATTCCTTATTTACGATTACCCTCTTCAGCTTGATATCTGCCCTGATAGAATCCACAGATGGCGGTATATTGACCGTACTCACACGAGCATTTCCGGCAAAATATCCTTCCTTGCGCGCCAATATTTTAAACTCGTGCTCAGTAGGCAGCGAGGTGCCGTAGGTAGTATCACGAGCCATGATCTCCCTAAACAGATATTCGCGGCCACCCCTGATCTCATATATGAGGACATCTGCATTCCATATACCCGGCAGGCCAGTAGTATCCTCCATGATCTTGCCCCATACTACAAAGCCATCTTTGGCTACTTTCATATTGGCCACCAGCGTATCCTCCTGATCGAGTCCCACTGTAGTGACGGTGTCCATCACAGGCAGGAAGCCCGGCTTGTCTGCTTCGACCACATAGTCTTTGTCAGGCTGCAGGTTAAAGAAATATTTCCCGGTCTTTGAAGTAGAATCGACTGCTATCAGTTTCAGTTGGCCATCCGGCTGTTTGGCATAGAGATTAAACTTGGCTCCAGAAAGGGCTACGGCCGGAGCACCTTTTTTTGTGATCTCTCCATCTACAGCGAAGTGAAGATTTTCCCAATAGAAAATATCATCTGAAGCTGTCGATATGCCATCGAGTGGTATAGATCCTTCCCTGTTTGATACAAAAAATCCGTATGTCTGGTCTGTCGCTTTAGAGAAATATAATTCATCAGCACCTGAGTTGAGCGGTTTACCCATATTATGAGGTTCTGACCATGAGCTAGCCTCCATGTCCAGTGTACTGGAGAAAATATCATAGCCACCGAGGCCCGGCAGGCCATCAGATCCGAAATAAAGTGTCTTGGTACTATCATCGAAGTAGGGTGTCACCTCATCGCCCACAGTATTGACATGGGCCAGTGGCTTAGGCGCCATATACTCTCCGTTTCCGGTCATCTGGGTATACCATATGTCCAGTCCGCCTTTGCCTCCTTCACGGTTAGTAGCATAGTAGACTATATCACGTTTTTCATCCATCTTACGTACTGTAGGCTGGGTGGAAGTATATTTGCTTTCAAAATTTATTCCCTCGGGCAGACGCCTGATATCGCTGCTGATCTTGCCTTTATTTACATCAGCTACAAAAATATTGCAAAGTGACCTGTCGTCATCCATTTCGAGGCATTTGGTGAAATAGAACCTGGTCCTGTCAGGGTTGAAAGTACCGTTGCCACAAAAATACTTGTCCTCATTGAGAGGGTAAGGCAATTTGGTGCCTTTATTCCATGTTTTGCCCGATTTTTTGGCTACATATATGCTGGTGTATTTTTTATTCTTGATATCAGTATAGCTGATCAGAGAATCCTCATCCAGACTGGTATAGTAGAGGGTATTGTCATCATACAGAAAAGGTGCCGATTGGGTATATGGGGTATTGATGCCGGGACCGGGGATTGGCTTTATTTTGATCTTTGCATGAGGAAGTACTTTTGCAGAGTCGCAACCGTGCATTTCCAGATTAGCCAGTTTGATGAGTGCAGATTCCTGATTTTGGTCGTTGGTATAATACGCTACTTTAAATTTCCTCAATTGCTCCTGTGCTTCATCATATTTGCCATTGCGGTGGAGTGCCATTCCATAATATAAACGCCCCAGTTTGAAATAGTCCCTTTCCTGGGTCTCCCATTTTTTTTGATTGTCTTTTTTGCCGGGTTTCAAAGCATAGTACGCTTCAAAAGCAGCCTCGGAACCTTTATAATCACGCGCCTGATAGAGTGCCATGCCCAGCCAGTAGGTAGCAAAGCGGTCGTTGGGTTTGCGCTGCAGATAGAGTTTGTAGTTGTCTGCTGCTGTGTAGAAGATCGACTCAGCATAATAGCGATCAGCCAGTTTGAGTGTAGCCCTTTTGGTCAGGCCGTTTGACAGTTCCTTTTTCGTAAAGGGGTCTTTGCCTGAGGCAGCACCGCTCAACATTATGGCCGTCATGATAATGAGTATACTTCTTGTGGTCATTGGTGGTTTTTAAGGGTATGGTTTTTTATAAAAAAAACCTGCCACAGCGAGCAGGTTTTCTGATATTATTACAAGCATCAGAGCATTAAAAATGCTTTAAAGCTTTTCTTATTCCTGCTCCTGATCAAAATCTCCTGCTAGGTAAGGTCCTGCTGCCTTTGAAAGACTTGATGCTCTCGCCTACGAATGACAAGCTCAATTCAAATGCTCCTCTGTCATTAGTAGTAGAATTCAGGCCGGATACATTGACATCATAACCGAAGCCTACACGGATATTCCTGAATTCTGCTGCAACCATCGGAATCACAGCATCACCCACACGGTACCTGATACCGACGCTGAAAGCATTGTTCTTGCGGAAACCCGTCTGGAAATAATATGACCAGAATAAACCCGGAGTGATCTCACGTGACGGGCCCTGACTCAGGAGTATAAACTCAGGAGAGAGGCTCATGTGTTTGCCTTTGTCG
>PLSN01000052.1 GCA_003165135.1 Bacteroidota bacterium | reverse complement strand
TCGGCTGCTATCCAGAAAGTCTCGTTGTGTTTTTCCAATAGTCTAATATGTAGGTTATTCAGCGTCCATACTACAAAGTCTCCGATAGAGGCTTTGTCCGAATTCTCAATAAGATTAGCAACATCCTTGTCCATCATTAGCTGAAGGCCTTGGGAGTTTCTTACGAGAGTAGAAACAGTACAATACAATTTGAAGTCAGGGGCTCTAAAATAACCGAAATTATCAAGTATCTCAGCCGAGCTTTTAAACTTACTTAAATCCCAGTCAGGGACTTGAGCAAAAAGAGTTTTTCTATTTCCCTTTCTAGTTCTGTATGACTTTAATTCTATTCCTTTGTAATCTGGCTTCTTGGATGAGTTTATATTGATTCCAAGTAATGTCTCAAGCGTTCTACCTATTGATGTATCTGCATTTAATATTGATCGGATAGGGCCTCTTGCAGCTATCTGTTTTAATAAGTATAATAATTCTTCAGCTACCTCTGTTGCTGCTTCATGTATGGCATCAACTAAATCCTTGAGCGGATTAGCTTTTGTAGATACCAACAACTCTGCCACATCCAGTTCGGATATGTTCAATACATAAATAGTCTTTTCAAACTCTATTATAGCAAGAATATCGTGTGGCTTTGCAAACTGACCAAGCCCTTTGAACCAAATCCTTGGATCGCCTTTCTTAGTAATGGGTCGATAGAGCGAGGCTAAAGAAGCTACAGATATATGGCTTTTTATAAGAAAGGAACTAATTTGTATTTTATGTTCTGGCCCCTGTTGTTGAAGGGTATAATCATGAATTTTTTTCTCTAATAAGTAACTACGGATGGGACCTGTTGCATCCATAATAGATTTTTCCAGACCTGTCCTAGTTGGTTCAATCAGTGTTAACTCTACCGACTTTTCAGTGAGTAGCTTTATTTTATTGATTTCATCGGGAGTGAGTATCCGCATGGATAATTTTAATGAATATTCTTCAATATCTCTAATGCCACAGCACGTGCCATCAGAGGAGGCACGGCATTTCCCACTAAGGTATATTGAGGCACTTCATATTTGCGCTTGTCGCCTCCTGTTGAGCGCTTACCTTGGAATACAAAAGAATCATCAAACGATTGTAGGCGCGCCATTTCTCGGACTGTCAATGCACGGGGATTAGAGAAATGTATATAATCATCCGGGATAGTCATTATAGTCGGGCTCTGGGAATCGGCCTTGAGGACATTGTAGTTTCTCTTCTCCGAATCCAGTCCAATTTTTTGTAGTTGCTTTTTAGCTTGGTCATAGTCACCGGTATTCAATATTACATCGAGGCGTTTAACCACGTCTTCATTCTGTTTGCTTGTTTTGTGGTTATGTAGTGGCGCTACCATATGAGTTAGCGTATTTTCCAGCTCTTCTATATTCCTCACATAGAATGGATTTTTAGCATTCTTGAATCTCCCATTCAATCTGCCCTTCTTAGACCATTCTGCATAGCTCATCCCTTTTTGTGTATCAGGTTTTCCGTCGACACCCCTTTTTTGAATCAATGAAGACATTCTTTCTGTGCTACCATTGTATTTGGCTTTTAGGTCAACACTTTGGTAGCTATATTTCTCCTCGTCATTTCCTATAAAGTCCAGATCATACAAGGCCTCGAACACAGTTACTTTCTCCTTCTCAGATACAGTAGCGGGTATCTTCTCGATCAGTTTCTGGTCTTTACGGCAACCAATAAATAAGACCCTTTCACGATTTTGAGGTACACCATAATCTGATGCCAATGCGACGAAAGGTTGGTTTATATTGTATAACCGGATGTGGGATAAGATAGAATGAAACTCTTCTCCTTTGTTTGCTTTTTTTACAAACTCATCCAATCCATCTATACATTCGTCAAACGAAAAAGTATAGATCTCAAGTGCCAGTATTATTTCCTTGATAGCTGGGATATATGAAGCGGAAGGCTTTAGATTGTTGAATGCCAACCTTACTGCTTCGACTATTGATTCAGGCTCAATAGACGTCAAAAAGTTATCGAAATTATCAGCAAAGGAATCATTGTCCAGATCGCTNNCTTTTTCCAAGATCACTTTCTTTCTAATATATGCCAACTCAGCACTGCGTTTCAATAAATTAAACCCATGCCTTATGGTACTAATGTCTTTATCTGTTTTACTGGTTTTGTAGTTTACTATCTTTGGGGTTAGCGCCTTAAACTTGCTTTCGATATTTTGGATATAGCTCTCCCTCGATTCTTCAATTTCTTTTTCAGTAGCTGATTCAAACTGTAGCCTTTGAATATAGCAGTCCAATATAAATGGCTGCGCTGTTTCTGATTTCCTAAGTTGCGAGAGGAATAGGATCAACTGATGGAACTCCTTAAGGTCAATAATGGACCTTATCTCTTGTAGTATCATTTCACGCACCCTTCCTCCTTCTTTAGTCAATATGCCTTTGACATTTTCCATTACAAAATACTTCGGCCGCAGGTGCCTTATCACTTTCAGGTAATGAGCAAAAAGGTCGTCCTTTTTATCAAATTNNATCGAGAAAGTCTGGCTCTGTAATATCTTGTCGCAAGAATGCCGCATCAAGCCCTAATTGGTAATTGTACCTTGCCAAATGGGTTAGTTCGCAGTTTTCATTTATGTCACTTCCTAATAAAAAGTCATAAAACCGACCTTTGGCTTCAGCCTGTAGGAAACCTTCACTAAATCCCCCCGCACCGGCGAAGAGATCTATAAAAGTAGTTCCTGTTTTAGCCCCATATTGGTAAGTATCCTCACACACCATTTTAATATCAGTGTTCACCTTTCGGCTATCTACTAATTCTAATATTTTCTTTTTTATTTTCTTGTCAGTATGCAGAGTATGNNTTAGACCTATATTCAGTTTCCTTTACAAGTTGGTTTTTATTGTCCCAATCTTTTCTTTTTATTTTCTCCCCTGTGGCAACTTTAATTTGCACATCCTTTTGCCTGAGGACCAAATGGATTGGATAGTTTTTGCTTTTATCAGCTTTATCAAGATAGAATTTAACATTTATCATTTGCGGACATTTTTGCGGACACGGACAAACTTACGGACAAATTTGGAATTTACAAGAATAACTAAGTATAAAGCTAGTTAGTTATTGCGCAATAGACTTACGTAGTTGATTATTAATTNNTTCATTATTCATTATTCACTATTCGTTATTCACTAAAAAGATGACCGAAGCTAAACTTCCCACAGGCCCCAAGGGCAATATCCTATTCACTGCGCGAAAGGAACTGCAGACCAATATCCTCGGCCTCATAGAGCGGCAGGTGCTTGAGTTTCCCGATATATCGCGGCTGCGCATAGGGCCGTATTACTTCGTCAATCTCTATGAACCCGCCATGATAGAGCAGGTACTCGGCGACAGCGAACTCTACTCCAAAGGCCGCGAGAACGCCAATCTCAAATACCTCCTCGGCATGGGCCTGCTGACCAATGAAGGAGAGTTCTGGATGAAGCAGCGGCGGCTGATACAGCCCGTCTTTCACAAGCGCAGGCTGGCGGGCTTCGTGCAGCAGATCGTAGCATGTACAGAGCGCCTCATGGCAGACTGGGAGTCACGTGGCGATGGCGAGGTAGACATACATGCAGAGATGACCCAGGTCACGCTCGGTATCGTGAGCCAGACACTGCTCAGTACCGATGCCAGCGGCGACTTTATGAAGATCAGCGATGCGCTAGTCATACTGATGAAAGGCCTCTCGCAGGAGACTGTCACGCTCATCAAACTACCTAAGTGGATCCCTACACCATCCAATCTGGCGATGAATAAGAACCGCGCCATACTTGACAAAATGATCTATGACATCATAGCAGAGCGCCGGCGCACCGGTGTCAAAAACGACGACCTGCTCAGCATGCTGATGGAGGTCGAAGACGCAGATACCGCAGAGCGCATGACAGATACACAACTGCGCGATGAGGTCATCACGATCTTTCTCGCGGGCCATGAGACCACTGCCAATGCGATGTCATTCGCCATCTATCTCATGGCAAAGCACCCCGAGGTAGCACGCCGTGTCGGTGCCGAGGCCCGTGAGGCCATGACCGGCGGCGAACTGACATACGAGTCAGTGATGAAGCTCGACTATACCACACGAGCTGTCAAAGAGGCTATGCGACTCTATCCTCCTGCATGGGTCATAGGCCGTCAGGCCACCCGCGACACAGTGATCGAAGGATATAAGATAATGAAAGGCGACACCATGATGATATTCCCCTATCTCACACACAGGCTCGAGAAGTACTGGCCCGACCCGCTGCGCTATGACCCGGACAGGTTCCTGCCGGAGAATATGAAAGACAAACCACGCTATGCCTATTTCCCTTTTGGTGGCGGTGCACGTCTCTGCATCGGCAATAACTTTGCGATGATGGAGATGCAGATCATACTGGCGCTGCTCTGCAGCAGGTTTGAGTTCAGCGTACCTGATGGCTATACACCGCAGATCGAAGCTCTCGTGACCCTCCGCCCCAAAGGTACTCTGCCGATCAGGGTGAGGAAAATGAAGAGTGAATAATTAATAGTAAGAATGAATAATGAAAATGCACCTTCTGCCGCCGCTCGCATCCTGCGAGTGGCTATTATGATTCAGCCTCCGGCTGGAAGCCTATCAATAGCTCTCACTCGCGGGACGCGAGCGATGGCCCCCAACTG
>PLSN01000234.1 GCA_003165135.1 Bacteroidota bacterium | reverse complement strand
ATTAGTAAGGCTCACACCATATTCTGTGTTTTCACTCAGTGCAGGGTCTATATTCTCCGGGCCTTCTATATTGCCACACTTTGTAAAAATGATATGGCGTGACCTGGCCTGATCATCTGCCCGGAAATATTTCCCCGCAATGAATTTGCTGTTTATCAAATGGCTGTATGCTTCTATATGCTCACATCTGCTATTATCATATTTTACATAATCTGTGTAAGTTGAGTCTCTGTCGAGTCTCAGGACGGTATCACCATACTCTATTATGAATTCAGCAGTATCTGTTTCTGTGCTTTTGTTCAAAGAAACGGTCTTTAGAGAAAGTTTACCGTCGGCATCAATGTCTGAGATCGTAGTATCAATGGTGACCTTGATGATCAATTTATTGTGTGCTACATCAAAACTAAGCTGATAATTTTCAGCTGTATTATTATCAAAATATAGATTCTTATTGAGTGTGGTTTGAAATCCAGACGTGGTCAACTGCTTCAGATCATAATTCAAACAGCTCCTGGCCCCCAGCATATATTCCAGCAATTTTGGGGTCAATCCGGCATCTACTGAATCCATATACTCCTGTAGTATCCATGTGCCTTTTAGCGCCTCACGCATGGACTGCTCATCTTTGAACCCAAACGGCGCCACAGGAGCCTTGGTTGCATTACCCTGACAACCAGACATAAAGTAGATACCTGATGTGGTTAAAAGTAAGATAATGAAGGCAAAGTACCCCTTTGTCATGGTCTGAAAATAAGCTTTTCCGATAAATTATCCTTGAATTTGCTTTGCCAATTCTTTTAATCGTTTATCGGAGATATTCTCCTGCTCTGACTTGTCATAAATGTCCGCAAGATATACCTCCTGATCGGCGACTATTACACAAGTGATCACACGTGCGCCCCTGACTTTCCTTTGCCTTTGGAAGAAATAGCCAATCGAACCTTATAGCAATTATTGCCGAGTGGAGTGCCGCTGGTCGGGTTTCCTTCGAGTTGCTTAATTAATACAGCCAAGTCATCAGCAAGTGACTTGTATTTCTTTGATAGCCGCTTCAGCTGTTTTTCAAACTCANNCACGAAGTAACTTTTGGATAGGCTTCTTAGGTAGTTTGCCATTTCTGATAAGGTTTACCTCTTTAAGTCCTTTTTTGACACTGGCATATATCATGCTCTTACTATCCTGGTTCTTTTGGGCAAATCCAAGCTCAGACATTAATTTATCGAAAAATTCATATTTACCCTCAGGTACCTCTATTACTATCTGTTTCATAATACAAATGTAAGTCCTTTATCAGAAAAAATACAATCTGAAAATATTCGAATTTACACCTTATCTTTGCAGCCCCAAATGAGTAAAAAAGGAAAAGTATTGGTAGCGATGAGCGGAGGTATAGATAGTACCGTGACCGCTGTGATGCTGCATGAGCAGGGCTATGAGGTCGTGGGAATCACCATGAAGACATGGGACTATGCCACTGTAGGCGGCTCTAAAAAAGAGACCGGCTGCTGCTCGCTCGACTCCATCAACGATGCGCGCGCAATAGCCGTGGACCTCGGTTTCAGCCACTTCATTGTAGATATACGCGATGAGTTCGGCGACTATGTCATAGACAATTTCGTAGATGAGTACCTCGCAGGTCGCACGCCAAATCCCTGTGTGCTCTGCAATACCCATATCAAATGGGAAGCCCTGCTAAAGCGCGCCGATGCGATGGACTGTGAGTTTATTGCCACAGGCCACTACGCGCAACTCAATGAACTCAATGGCCGTCACTATGTCTCTAAAGGCCTCGACGAAAACAAAGACCAGTCATATGTGCTCTGGGGCATCTCTCAGGACTGCCTGAGCAGGACCATGTTCCCGATGGGGAAATACAACAAACCTGTGATCAAACAGATGGCGCGTGATATGGGCTACGTCGATATAGCCAATAAGAGCGAGAGCTACGAGATATGCTTCGTGCCGGACAATGACTACCGTGGCTTTCTCAAAAGGCGTATGCCCGATCTGGAGGCGCGTGTGGATGGCGGGCTATTCGTAGATACAGAAGGACGTAAGCTCGGCACACACAAAGGATACCCATTCTACACCATAGGCCAGCGTAAAGGCCTGGGGCTGGCTTTCGGTAAGCCGATGTTCGTCACAGAGATATTTCCTGAGACCAATACGGTNNGGTAAACTCAATATGCAGAAATATGCCACCATCACCGACCGCACTCCTGCTATCACTAAGGTTCGCTACAAGCACGACGGTGAGTCAAGCATTCTATATCAAAAAGACGACCGCATCAAGGTCGAGTTCATGCATGAGGTGTCTGCCATAGCACCGGGACAGAGCGCTGTCTTCTATGAGGGCAACGATGTGATCGGCGGCGGCAACATCTTTTCTAATTTTATGATAGAGAAGTAAGATCATGGACATGCTGGAAAATCCAAATTACTATTTCAATGAATTAGCATATAAATCGAAGTATATCTGCGTTCATTGCCGCAAATCTTTTAAACGAAAACTACTCTCAGATATAGCGGGTGATGATAAGGAGGAGATAAAACCTGTCTG
>PLSN01000026.1 GCA_003165135.1 Bacteroidota bacterium | reverse complement strand
AGTTGAGTGTCTTCAGCGACCATGTGCCGAGGTTGATGTCTTTCTTCTTGTCCTGCCAGTAAGCGAACATAGAATCATAGCAGGCTATCACGACGGCAAAACCCGCAAAGAACAAAACGATACTGGTGAAATGAAAGCCGATCATATCGCAGATGAACATAAAAAAAGTCTCTGCGGCTATGCCCAGCAAAAAAGAGAATGCGATCATTTCTTTCCAGCTCCAGTCGCGGCTGATACGGGTCATGATGCCCGCTCCTATCAGATACACCATCAATATGCCTACGAATGCCATCATAATTATTTGGGATTTATGATTTCGGATTTATGATTTCCTGAATCGGACGAAAAGAAACCCGGCTTTATCGGAGTACCCTGACTCGGAGTCTGGTCATCTTTGGGTTTCTCTATCGGTAAGATCGTTTCCGTCGGCCTTTCTTTGGGTTCATATTTCAGCTTGTCATATCCCCAACTATTGACGATAGCAACATGGGTCACTTTAGCATACAGGTCTTTTTTGGTATTCTTCTGATCTTCCGATATGCAGAGACGAGGATACAGGAAATACTCCATCCACTCGGGGTCATTGAGCTGGCTAAACTCAGGGGTAGTATCAATCGCGCTCCTGGGTGGCAGCAGTATGACAGCAGTATCGGGCGTATGCGCAGTGATAAACTGTATGTACCAGTAGTCTTCTATCCTGAAAAGTAGTTTGTCCTCCTGTCTCAATTCTGGCAGGTCAAAGTTGAGTCGGCGTGTCTCTATCTGATCAATCCTTTGTTTATTGCTTATCGCTACTTCTTTGATGGCGTAGTTATAGCCGGGTATGGTGACATAAAGCAGCAGCAATATGAACATAAGCACAAAAGTGACGACGAGATTTCTCCGCATCACCTGTGAGTCTGTTATTGGTTGTTTCTTTTTTTGCTCCGACATTTGTTTTACCCCCAAACCCCCTAAAAGGGGCTTTAATACAAGCCAAAATTGACAATTTATTATTAGTCTAAAAACCTATTTGCCCACATCAATCTGTAAATCTGTAGCGCACGAGTACCCATATAGCCTTCAGCCCGTCCTGCCAGTTGAGCTTTTTGCCTTCGGCAAAGCTCCGCGGATAGTAGTTCATAGGCAGTTCCTTGATCTTATAGCCCATTTTGGAGACCTTGGCTGTGACCTCCGGACAAAACTCAAAACGGTCATAGTCCAATTTTATTGAGCGCAGTATCTCCGCTTTAAACACTTTATAACAAGCCGGCTCGTCCGTGATATGTTGCCCATAGAGCAGATTGACTGTCCATGAGAGAATCCTGCCACCTAGTTGATAAGATCTGTAGAGGTGCGCCTCGTGTGTATTGAGGTAGCGCGAACCGTATACGACTGAAGCCTCACCACGCCTGATCGGTTCCGTGAGATGGATCAGATCATTGGGTTCTGTCTCCAGATCCCCGTCCTGTATGGTGATGATACTACCTGTAGTATGTGGTATTGCAGTTTTGATCGCGGCTGCTTTGCCTTTATTGACATCATGCGAGAGCATAATGATATCAGGATATTTGGCCTTTATCTCATTTCTTAAAATATTCGCTGTATCGTCAGTGGAGGCATCATCTACTATGATCAGTTCGATATTGAGAGGCACGCTCATGACCTTTCTGACTATCTCCCTGATGGTGGCAGATTCATTATAGACGGGCATGATGAGCGACAACTTCATACTGCAAAACTACGGGATTAATATCAAGGGACGAAGGGCGGGGGACGAAGGACGAAAATACATTTATCACAGAGTCCACAGAGAAAAGGGAGAAACAGTCTGGAGCACACAGAGACAATGACGTTATATTCGGCTCTGTGTTCTCTTTGTATTCCTCTATTCCTCTGTGATCTCTGTGATAACAGTTGTTTAGAAAATTCTATTGCAATAGCCGGAGATACTTATTTGCATCAGCAGTGCGGCCCTGCTTCTGATAGTAATCTGCCAGAAACCTGTACACAGTTTGGTCAATGCACCCGAGCCTGACGGCAGTCTCATAATAACTGGCTGCATTCGCCGAATCTCCTACAAGCTCATAGTATAATCCTTCATTGAAATGCGACTGGTAATAGCCCGGCGCCATATTCATAAATACCTTGTTGACCTCATGGCCTTCTGCGGTATGTCCCGTCTTCAGCAAAAGCAGTGCATGATAGAATACAGTGAAAGTATCAAACGGGATCTCCTGATATAGCTTAGTATAAATATCACAGGAGAGCTTTTTATCACCTACTTCATATTCCAGGCGGCCATACTGATAGGCCACATCTGTGAGGTCAGCATTGAGCGTATAGGCCTTTTTGAAATAATAATATGCCGAGTCGGGCACATATCGGTCATAGCGGTAGATCAATCCAAGCCTGAAATAGCCATACGGATAGGTAGGGCTGATATCACAGACATGATAAAAATATTTTTTTGACTCAGACAGGTATTTGTTTTGCAATGCTGTGTCAGCTATCTCTTCTGTTTTGTTCTTCAGCACACAGGCGTAGAAGTAATTTGACAGGGTAGAGTTGTCGAGGTGCTTGACATCGGTGCTCATCAGCGTGATCTGATCATGCCACTGAGGTACGCGGTTTATATCGAGCACACCATATGCAGTAATCAGGGCGGATGCGAGCCCCATGAGAGCGACTTTAAGTGCTGAGTTGGCAGCTTTAGCAGCAGATACTCGGCTATATATGAAATTGCATATTGCAGCAATGAACCATAAGCCCGGAAAAAACAATGCACGCTCAGAAACAATACCCGTATAGAGCATCACTATGTTGCTGTATATAGAGATAGAGATAAAATATGCCAGAATGAAAAACCCGGTAATGTCTTTTTTGAAAAACAGTACTACACCTGCTATGAAAATGCCAAGATGTAAAAAGATCGATGCTACTGCCACCGGGTCACCTATCTGTACTACCGGTATGGTATTGTATCCGTAAAAAAAAGAAAAAGGGTATGGCACCCACATGAACCGAAAGTAAAAAAGCAATGAAGCAGCAGTGGTGCCAATCTTGCTGGAGATGTCATTATACTTGACCAGCGGGTTCTCCAGGTCATAAACCGGGCGGTGCGCGAGCTGAAGAATCACCATCATATAGACAGCAGACATCACTGCGATCAGACCGATGATAGAGTAAAACAGCTTTGGGCTGCGGTGCCAGCCTTTGAAATAAAATAAGGCTGCAAGTATGCCCACCATCGGTATGCTCGTCAGCTTAGAAGCAAAGGAAAGCAGGAGACAAGCCAAGGTAAGTACCCCATATTTGATCTTGTCTGACGTGGATGACTTTAAAAAGAAGCTATTTGCCGCAAAGAAGCTGAGCAGACAAAAAATAAAGCTGAGTATCTCCTCACGGTTTTTGATAGATATCACCACCTCTGTATGTGCCGGGTGCACGGCAAAAAACAAAGCGATCAAAAATGCCGGAACAATATCCAGCGCAAATACTTCTGTCATCAGGCTAAGCACCAGCAGTACTGCGATGATATAAAATATCAGATTGTCGACATGGCTCACGTGGGGATCATTGCCGAAAAATTCTTTCTCGATCGCGAAAGTGATACTGGCTACTGGGCGATAATCAAACGAAAGTTTGCCGTCATTAAAGTAAGGATGTGTGAGGATATCCGGTATGCCCTTTATTCCTTCCTGTACATATTTATTGCTGTAAAAAGCAAAATCATCATCCAGTGAGTACTCATCATGCACCACATTGGCATAGCAGACGATACAGCAAATAATGAGTATTAGCTTTGACCTAAAGCTGTCCAAAACAAATATTTTTTTCAGGTCTGTGATCACACCAGATATTTGAACCGGTTATTTTTTCAGGAAAGTCATCAATAAGGCGCCATCAGCAGANNAGGAAGGTCATCAATAAAGCACCATCAGCAGAAATATACTTCACAGCGAGTGTTGAATTTGAGACTGATACCCGCTCAAAGATCGATGGTTTGTTTGTCAATTTGCTGAGGGTCTCTATTTCTCCCTGAGGGCTCGCCTTCCAGGTACCTACATCACTATTGCCATTATAGGCTGACTGGAATGTCTTGTCACTGTTGAAGGTCACTATCATACCTTTGAGTGCTTCCTGATATTTGGCTAGGGTCTCATCTGTTTTTTGTCTTTCTGAGGCGCTGCCAAATGCTGCTACATTTCCTATAGCAGCAGGTATTTCGATCCTGTCGAGTTTCCATACGCCTGCGAGGCTGTCCTCAAGGCTTTTGCCTTTAGATTGACCTGTGATATTGTCAGCATGATGCTTGGTACATCCTGCTGCGGCAGATAGTATCAGAAATACGAGCGGAAATACAAAAAGTGATCTGAGATCAGGTGAAATTTTCTTTGTCATATCGATGCTAAAATACTGTATATTATTTATTAAATCTTATCATATAGACCCATTCATGACCGTAGCAGATCGATCCTTCTTTTTCCATAGCTACCTGACTGGGCAGGTTTTCGAGACGGGCGCCACATATAGCTTTCGTCATGCCCTTTTGCAAACACAGGTTTTTAAAAAACCTTATCATGTCCTTAAAAAGGTCATTATCCCTATACTCCGGCAGTATACCTGCGTATAGGGTAGAAGCAGTAGGACTGTCGCGAAAATCTGATGCAAAACACTCGATCGGTTTGCCATTCAGATACCCGATATAGGCCTCTTTGCCTGCTTCTGTATCAGAGAACTGATCTGAAATATAGGAGCCGATATTCTCCATCTGCAGTGTCAACGAGAAATTTTTGGTAAGCAAGGGATACTGATAAAAACCAAATGGGACATCGGTATAAGTCCCGATGAGTAGTTCTTTCAATAGCTGCTTGTCTGCCTGCGTGGCTTTCTTAAATACAGCGATCGGCGCCGGATGCTGAGCATGCTCATGGGTGATAATGATCTTATAAAGCCTGATGATTCCCGTCAGGTCTGCCTCGGGTGCCATTGTCCTGAATCCTGATAGAAAATCACTGTCCGGATTGACTATTTTTAACCGAAGGTAATCCAGATTGAATTCTTTGACTGCTTTCTGTACATCGTTCCATTGATCAAAGTCTGAATTGATAGTGGCCCTGCCAAACCTGAGGTTAAATAATTTACTTTCTCTCCCTGAAAATTCTATCATGCAGATAAAAGTATTAATAAATTTGAAATACTCTAGCAGCATATGCGCAGATGTTAAAGTCCTGCAAATACAGTACATATGAAAATAGACTTCAGTAATG
>PLSN01000355.1 GCA_003165135.1 Bacteroidota bacterium | reverse complement strand
GCCAGAATTTACCTTCACGTACCCACGGCAGCGGGAATGCCGCTTCCTCGCGTGTATAGCCATGTGTCCATTCGGATGCAGTAAGTACTTCGACAGTATGCGGTGCATTCTTGAGCGGATTGTCAGTAGCATCCCATGATTTGCTTTGTATCTTTTCTATCTCGCCTTTGATAGCGATCAGCGCATCACAGAAGCGGTCTATCTCAGCCTTGTCTTCGCTCTCTGTAGGCTCGATCATCAGCGTACCTGCCACCGGGAATGATACAGTCGGCGCATGGAAACCATAATCCATGAGGCGCTTAGCGACGTCTTCTACCTCGATACCGACAGTATGTTTGAAGTGGCGGAAGTCGATGATGAGCTCATGTGCTACACGGCCATTAGCTGCACCGGTATAGAGCACAGGATAGTGATCTGACAGACACGACTCGATATAGTTAGCATTGAGGATAGCATATTTAGTAGCCTTGGTGCAGCCATCAGGGCCCAGCATACGGATATAGCCATATGAGATCAGCAGTATGCTCGCGCTGCCATATGGCGCAGATGATATAGCATGAATGGCCTTGTCGCCGCCTGTCTTCACGAGCGGATTGCCGGGTAGATAGGGAGCTAGATGCGCTGCCACACAGATCGGGCCCATGCCGGGGCCGCCGNNCGAAGGTCTTGTGCAGGTTGATGTGGTTGACATCGGCACCGATGAATCCCGGACCAGTCAGACCAACCTGTGCATTGAGGTTAGCGCCGTCCATATAGACCTGACCGCCGTTAGCATGTATCAGTGCGCAGACGTCCTTGATATTATCTTCGAAAACTCCGTGTGTAGACGGATAGGTCACCATCAGGCAGCAGAGATTGTCTTTATGCTCTTCGACTTTTTTCAGCAGGTCAGCGAAATCAATATCTCCCTGATCAGAGGTTGCAACGACTACTACCTTGCAGCCGCACATCACCGCAGTAGCGGGATTGGTGCCGTGCGCAGAGGCAGGTATGAGCGCCACATCTCTGTGACCCTGACCAATGTCTTTCTGATATGCACGTATCACCTGTATGCCTGCATATTCGCCCTGTGCGCCTGAGTTGGGTTGCAGAGAGGTAGCTGCGAAGCCGGTGATCTCAGACAGATAGCTTTCGAGTTCTCGGATGATCTCCTGATAGCCCGCAGCCTGATCTACCGGTACGAAGGGATGTAGCCCGCCGAACTCCGCCCAACTGATAGGCTCCAGTTCTGCGGCAGCATTGAGTTTCATGGTACATGAACCGAGGGCGATCATGGACTTGGTGAGGCTGAGGTCCTTATTTTCCAGTGATTTGATATACCTCATCAGGTTTGACTCTGAGTGATGGGTATTAAAAACCGGATGAGTCATGAAAGTCGAAGTACGCGTGGCTTTTGCATTGACAGCAGCGGCAGTTTTATTGATGTCAAAAGTGTATCCTTTCTTTCCGATAGCCTCGGCGAGGATGGCGACCACAGTTTGTATGTCTTCCGGCTGCGCTGTTTCATCTACAGAGATAGAAACAAAATTTCCGCAGGTGTAAAGGAAGTTAGTCTCGTGTGAGAGCGCTATCTGATTGATCTTTGCGAAAAGTTCTTTATTGCCATCAGTATCTATCGTGATCGTGTCAAATATTTTGTCAGTAGTGATCTTATAGCCCAGTTGTTTTGCTTCGTGCTGCACTACTGATGCCAGTGTATGAATCCTGAGTGCGATATTTTTCACACCATGTGGTCCGTGGTATACTGCATACATGCTTGACATGATAGCAAGCAGCGCCTGTGCGGTACATATGTTTGATGTAGCCTTCTCACGGCGGATATGCTGTTCACGTGTCTGAAGCGCCATACGCAGGGCAGGTTTATTTTGCGCATCTACTGACACTCCTATGATACGGCCGGGGAGTATACGTTTGTACTCATCTTTGGTAGCAAAGAAAGCTGCATGAGGGCCGCCGTAGCCCATCGGCACACCGAAACGCTGTGAGTTGCCCACTGCGCAGTCGGCACCCCATTCGCCGGGAGGTGTGAGCAGGGCCAGAGAGAGCAGGTCACATGCTACGGTCACGTGGCACTCTACAGCATGACACGCATCGGTGAAGGCTTTATAGTCAAATACATTACCATCCATAGCGGGATACTGAATGAGTGCCCCGAAGAATGAATTGTCGATCTTGATTGTTTTATGATCTCCTATTACGACCTCGATGCCGAGTATCTCAGCGCGTGCCTTGATGACGTCTATGGTCTGCGGGAAACAAAGCTGCGAAACGAAAAATTTATTGAACTCTGCATCTTTTTTGTTCTTTACTCCCCAGAAAAGGTGCATGGCCTCAGCAGCAGCAGTGCCTTCGTCGAGCAGGGATGCATTAGCAATGGGCATAGCTGTCAGGTCAGAGACCATTGTCTGGAAATTCAGCAGCGCTTCAAGCCTGCCCTGTGCTATCTCCGCCTGATAGGGCGTATACTGCGTGTACCAACCCGGATTCTCAAGGACATTGCGGCGGATAGCGGCAGGAGTGATAGTGCCATAATAGCCACAGCCGATATAGTTCTTATATAGTTTATTCTTTGCTGCCTTTTTTCTCAGCTCATTCAGATAGGTGAATTCACTCTGTGCCTCAGGCAGGTTGAGCGGTGTGGCACGGCGAATAGATGCCGGCACTGTCTGCGAGATCAGCGCATCTACGGAATCTGCCCCGATAGATTGGAGCATCTCTTTTGTTTCATGTTCGTCTGGGCCTATATGGCGGTCTGCAAAGACATCAGTGGACTTTAAATTTATCATGGCTTGAGAAGTTTTGTAAAAAGGAAGTGCGAATTTAATAAAACGCAAGGTCATTTTAACTGACTATAACCAAACAGGACGTATTTGGTTGAAAAGAATGCAGAAAGGGTTGATATTTTATGAAATATCAACAAAAAATAGGGAGTCGCTAAGTGCTGAATGAAATTACTTAGGATTGCAGATATAGCCGTTTGCTTCTATGTCCTGAAGTGCAACATTAAGATTTGCACCTGCGCCATTCTTACCATTACAGACTTCCGTTGTCAGTATGATAGAGCTGTCCTTGTCGTTGACGATCTCAGTCGTGGTGAGGCTGCAAGTATAGCATTTGTGGCAGGAGTTGAGGCCTATCGCTAAAATTGTCAAAAAACTGCCGACAAGTAATGTTTTTCTCATGATTTGATTTGTGCGTGCTAAAATAATTAAAACTTGTTGTTTTGAAAAAGATATTTTTGCCGGTATGAAGTATTGTCACTCAATATTGATATGCCTGCTTATCGCACTGGCACCATTCGCCGATATCCATGCCCAGGCAGGCGCTGACCTATATCGACTGGTCAAGTCGAGCAACGGGCAAAGTTTTATGCTCAATACCAATGGGGCAGCCGGTACCATATATACAGATGTTTGTTTTCGTATCGGTCCGATCTATGAGTTTGATTCCCTCAGCGGGGTTTCCATTCTTCTGACCAGGATCATTAATGCCCATATAGATGCTGACGTCAAAAGCAGTGGCAGACAGGTGAAATATAACAGTACTGTGGATCCTGAGCAGATCGGATTTCATTTTGAATCGAGCGCGGCAGATCTGGATTATGTATTCAATCTGATAAATGACAAAGTGATCCACCCTAAAATAGATAGTGACGGACTGGATGAAGCCAAAACTGAGATCAGAGGATATGTAGACGATATAAAGAAAACCGAGTCCCTCAGAAAGGAGGTCGCCATTATGAAGAGGCTTGNNATATGCCAGGCTTAAAACAGATGACCTGATCGCGTTTCACAAACACTTTTTCCTCCCTTATAATAATTGTATAAGTGTATTGGGTAGTTTCTCTGACAAGGAAGTACTGAACAAACTGATAGATGTGTTCAAGGATTTCAAAAGCAGAGAGTTTAACCCTGAGCAGATCACAAAAGTCATAGATTTCAAACCGGTGGTTAATACGGTCCAGTTTCTTACTACCGGTGCTGAGAAAAGTATGGCCAGCATTATGTATCAAAACCCGGGCGCCAGGCAGGACAGGGATGCCACTTATGCCGCTTATATACTTAGTGAGCTGATAAATGACAAGGACGGAAGAATACAAAAAAGTCTGAAGGAGGCAGGCCTTTCGCATATCAAGGCCTCATATACCTGCAATAATTTCTATGGTACTTTTGTGCTGTCTGCTCAGCCAGACAGCAATAAATTTATGGATGCTTTCAACAGGCTGGATCAGGTGATAACTGATATATCTCAAAAAAATTATTTCAAAGAAGGTGAGATAGAAAAAGCCCAAAAGAATATCGCTATAGAATATGACAACTTGAAGACAAATAGCCTGAGGACCTACATGGGACTTGTGACACGATTTCGTTTTTCTAATGATGAAAATTACATTACCAATTTTCTGGACAGTATAAATATCGTCGATGTCGAACATATGCACCGTTATATAGGTGACTATTTTACCGACCATCATGGGGTCAGGTCTTTGGTCGCATCTATAGACTCAATGAAAAAAATACGGCCAGACCAACAGTATTTTGTCCTGGATGAGTCGATAGATGAAACTAAATTCACCTATGATCTCAATAAGACCGATATAGAAACTGATGAGGCCACGCAGAGCCTCCAACGTGTGATACAATGGCTATATATCAATCCTGATATAAATGTGCAGATCAATGGCTTCTCGGACGAAGGAGAATTTATGAAGTCATATGATGATAGTGTACTCAGGTTTATAGACTCTACAGCTACATTCCATAAGGCGATGCCCGATGCCACTAAAAAAGGCTATCTGCGTATCGAGTTCATGCGTGCCATGAAGATAGCCAAAGCACTCTATGAGGCTGGTATCGGCGAGGACAGGATCTCCGGCACCAGCATGGTATTCACCTCAGATACCAAGGAAGCTGCAGCGGCAAACCGTAAATGCACTCTGACCTTTGAGAAGATCCAGCCTCGAGTCTCACTGTATGAATATCATTTC
Source organism: Bacteroidota bacterium (assembly GCA_003165135.1). GTDB lineage: Bacteria > Bacteroidota > Bacteroidia > Chitinophagales > LD1 > UBA1941. Next base: position 1,510 of record PLSN01000355.1, on the reverse strand, counting down.
GGCAAGAAAAAAGACGAACAGCCGCACAACTGACCGCTAGGCTCGATATCCAAATAGATCATGAAAAGAATTACTGTTTTCTGCGGGGCGAGTAGTGGATCTGATGCCATCTATCATTCTCAGGCTATACATGTAGGCCAGGTTTTGGTGAAAAATAATATCGAGCTGGTCTACGGTGGTGGCAAGATAGGCATCATGGGCGCTGTGGCAGATGGAGTCCTCAGCGCCGGAGGCAAAGCCATAGGTGTGATCCCCAGATTTCTCAGCGGCAAAGAGATCGCTCATGAGGGACTGACTGAGCTGATACTCGTAGAGACCATGCATGAGCGCAAAGCCAAAATGAACGAACTCTGCGATGGTATCATAGCCCTGCCANNTATGGCACGCTGGAGGAACTGTTTGAGATGCTGACATGGGCCCAGCTCGGCCTTCATCGTAAGCCGATAGGCTTATTGAATACCAATGGCTACTATGATAGCCTCATCACACTGATCCGGGATATGGTCGACCGTGGCTTCCTGAAGGAGATCAACCAACAGATGCTGCTCGTCAGTGATGATATCAATGACCTCCTGACCAGGATGAACAGCTATGTCGCACCGGATGTGCCCAAATGGATCTCTGAGGAGACGACATAAAAGGGACGAGGGACGGGTGTCGAAGGACTAATATGCATAAAAAATCCCGACCATGACGATCGGGACTCAATATTTTTGTATTTGGCTGTTATTCCCCCTTTATCAAAGGGGGCAGGGGGATTTGATTTATGCTTCTGCTGCTACGGGCAGTACGTGTACGAACCTGCGGTCATTAGCGCCTTTAGTGAATTTCACTACGCCATCGATCACTGCGAATACCGTATGGTCTTTGCCCAGCATCACGCCACGACCAGGGTGGTATGCTGTACCTCTCTGGCGAACGATGATGTTGCCACTCTCTGCGGACTGGCCGCCATATATCTTGATACCGAGACGTTTGCTGTGCGAGTCCCTGCCGTTCTTTACCTTACCTTCACCTTTTTTGTGTGCCATTGGTTATGTTCTCCTTATTTTGATGAAACAAAATTAAGCTATGCTTTCGATGTTTATTTGAGTGAATGACTGACGGTGGCCGTTCAGTTTTTTATAGCCCTTGCGGCGCTTTTTCTTAAAGATGATCACCTTGTCACCTTTGGCGTGGCGCAGTATGGTGGCATTTACCTTCACACCAGATACTGTCGGTACACCTACTGTGATAGTGCCGTCATTGTCCGTCAGGAGGACCTTGTCGAAAGTTACTTTGTCACCTTCATTGCCTTCCAGCTTGTGGACATAGAGTTTTTTGCCTGCTTCGGCCTTAAACTGCTGCCCTGCTATTTCTACTATTGCGTACATTATTTTACTTTTAGGGAGTGCAAAACTAATCTTTTACCCGAAATAAACAAAACCTATGTGGATTTTTGTTTTTTTGTACCCCCAAACCCCCTAAAGGGGGCTTTAATACAAAGGTCTTTGGCTGTTAAAGCCCCCTT
>PLSN01000097.1 GCA_003165135.1 Bacteroidota bacterium | reverse complement strand
TGAACAATGCCACTTTTTTTGCGAAAAAAGTCCTGACTCTCCAAAATGTCACTGATACCGATATGACCGTAGCAAAGGAACTGCTCCTAAGATCTGATCGGATGCATATCGGACGCTGATCAAGTGTCGCAAACTATATATCAGATCCCTCACCCAGTATGTCCGGAACCACCTGTAGTGTACCTGAACGATAATAGAGGTATATAAAAAACATGCTCACTGCTGTCAGTATGTGCCAGAGCGCATGACCTTGGAGCGCACTCCGGGGATTGCAGGCTACACCTTCCCTATCCAGCATCCAGATACTGCCTGCGCAAAACATAATAAAAAAAGCAGCATACACATAGTTAACGAAATAGTCTGTCCGGCTCACCTTGCGGATATAGTAGATCGATGTAAATACAGTGATAAGCAGCATGATGGGGACGAGTATATTGATATTGAATTTCCAAAGCCATTTGAAGAAGGCAATGTTCAAAATGATCACAAGCAGTTTGGCAAAGACGTGTGTGTTTCTCCACTCACCTTTGTGATACAGGTAGGGATTTATCTTGTATATATTTAATATAAGTATCATGCCGATGACAGAGTAGAGCCCCGTCTGGTCAAATTTCTGAAACATCAGCGTAAGTGATGCATGATACATAAAGCTCCCGATGAAAAGGTACAAGCAGGACAAACCGTAAAGCACCGAGAAAAAAGGATACATGACGAGAAAATTGCCCGAGTCACGGCGGTCTTTTTTCTTATAGTCATGCCTTGCGAGTGTCAATGCAAAGAGACCAACGATGAGATAGCCAAGATTGGACCAAGTGTTTGAAGGCTGCCTGATGGCCTCGTCCATCCTGTTTGCCTCACAGAAATGAAAGGCATTGCCGCCGGCCTCGGGCATACTGCTCCAGAGATCATGGTGACGATACACATGATAGGCATTGAGCAATGTCACAGTAGTCAAAATGAAAATAAAAGCAGGCAGGTAGAAAGCCCGCAATCTGAGGTGCTCGAGCTCCAGCCGCTCCCTGAGTATTGTCATTTTTGATGTGAAGTACTTTTTCNNTTCATATAATAAACCTACTGTATTCATACGATAATCGCATATCAATGGCCCGATTTTACATTTTTTATATTGTTCGTTAAAACGAAACCCTTATTTGTCAATATGAAATGACCGATTCGATCTGAGAAGTATAAGAAGCTATCTTTTCTTTACCATGCAGGAAAGATAATTCGACTATAAAAGCAAAGCCAGCTATCGTGCCGCCTTCTTCCCGGACCAGCTCTGCGGCTGCGACTGCAGTGCCGCCGGTAGCGAGCACATCATCGTGTATGAGGACATTCCAACCTTTTTGTATCACCCCTTTATGTATCTCCAGTGTAGCAGTACCGTACTCGAGAGTATAGGTGAAAGCCCTCGTCTCAGCGGGCAGTTTGCCTTTCTTTCTGACCGGAACCAATGGTATGCGAAGTTTATTGGCGAGCAGCATGCCGATGAAAAAGCCCCTGCTCTCTACCACACAGACCGCATCAGGCTTAGTTGCCAGGCGACTGATAAGTTCATCTGCTATATCGCTGCATAACTGCCAGTCGAGAAATACCGGTGTGATGTCTTTGAATAAAATACCCGGCTGCGGAAAATCAGGTACGTCTCTGATGCAGGCATTCAACCGCTCTGCGACTGTGGTTTGAGTAGATGTTGGCATTGGGCAAAGATATGGTTATTCTATTATCGTTGCTATCTCTTATCTTAGCCCTGATGATACGATCCCGGATAGCTCCCACACCGAGTGGATACCTGCACATCGGCAATGCGCTGAACTTTGTGCTCATCTGGCTATGGGTGAGACGCGAAAATGGCAGGCTCCTGCTGCGGGTAGATGACCGTGACACTCCGCGCGCCAAACCTGAATTCATAGACGATATTTTTCACTCATTGGACTGGCTGGGGCTGGACTGGGATGAAGGCCCGCAAACAGCCGACGAACTATACCGCACGTATTCGCAGTCTCTCCGTGTACAGCGCTATGAAGCAGTGACCCAGCAGCTCATCGAGACAGGTCGCGTATTCGCCTGCGAATGTTCCCGCAAAGAAATGCACCTGCATACCTGTAGCTGCCGCGCTAAACACATCCCGCTCGATCGTCCTGATACCGCACTTCGCATCGTCACTCCTTCCGAACCAATACTTATACATGACCTGAAACGCGGGATATTCCCGGTCGACCTCGACCATGAACTGAAAGACTTTATCATCCGAAGGCGCGATGGTATGACTGCTTATCAACTGGCATCACTGGTAGATGATCTGGATCATGATATCAACCTCATCATACGCGGTGACGACCTGCTCAGCAGTACAGCAGCCCAACTATATCTCGCTTCGGTCATAGGCGCTGAGAGTTTTGAGAAAACTGCTTTCTACCATCATCCAATGGTAAATGATGAGCTCGGGCAAAAGCTCTCCAAGTCCTCAGGCAGCCCCTCGCTCAGGGTCATGCGCGAAAGCGGCATCACTACAGAGCAGCTATATATCAGGCTGAGCGGTCTGATGGGCCTGAAAGAAAAATATACCTCGGCAGATGATATGCTGAAAGGTGATTTTACGTTATAGATTGGTTTGGCGATGACGCCGACCAAAAGGTATAACATTTTTTAATTTTTATAAACGGTCATGTGCCGTCAGGAGGTTTATATTTACTGCATGAAAGGTCTCGCCTGTCTATTACTTTTTTTCTCCGTTACTGCCTTCGGGCAGAGCAATGATGCTGCACAGGACTCGGTGCTGAAATCTATCGCGGACAATATGGTACCGGTCGAGATGGGCACTTTCACGATGGGCTGTACAGCCGAGCAGGGCAAAGACTGCACAAACTGGGAAAAGCCGAGCCANNCGAGCCACGTAGTCATGGTCAATAGTTTCTACATGGGCAGGTATGATGTGACCCAGGCGCAGTGGGATGCCGTGATGGGCAAGGACAACGATCGGAGCAAACATAAGAACTGCCCTAACTGCCCCGTAGACAATGTAAGCTGGAACGATGCGATAGAGTTCATCAACAGACTCAACG
>PLSN01000006.1 GCA_003165135.1 Bacteroidota bacterium | reverse complement strand
ATCTGTGCATGCGTTGGAATCTTAACCTTTGATGTTTTGCGCTCAGTATATCCAGCTTTCTGACTAATAAGGCGAACATTAGCCCAGAACTCCAATGGCTGATTTAAATATTTACTTTCCGCTTTCATTTAGTTTTTTTTCAAGTTGTATTACAAATTCCACTAAGTCGGTATTGAGACACTTACATATCATTCTCAACTCAATAAGGTCTAATCGCCGCTCTCCACTTTCAATCTTACTAATGAATGATTGAGGAACTTTTAATTCAAGAGCTATGTCTTGTTGTTTGAGTCCCTGTGAAATGCGCAATTGATAGAGTTGCTGAAGCAAAGTCTTGTATTGTTTAGTATTTGCAATTTTTTTCACTGTGGAAAAATATATCCTAATTTCGCAGNNATCTTCACTAATGAAAGACATTAATTATGCAGCTAACACTTGAAGAAAAATATAGGACATATTATCCCCCGCAAAGTCAGCTATTAAAATGGGTAGGAAATAAACAGAAATTTGCAGCTGAAATAACCAAGTATTTCCCACTTGAATACGGTAAGTATTTTGAGCCATTTATAGGAAGTGGAGCCATATTAGCCACAGTTGCTCCACATAGCGGTATTGGCTCGGATACTTTTAAACCTCTTATTGATATATGGAAAATGCTAAAGGCTGAGCCTGAGCAATTAATTGTATGGTATTCTGAAAGAAGGAATAGGATTAAAACAGAAGATAAAATAAAAGTATATCACGACATTCTATCATCCTATAATAAGCAACCAAATGGAGCAGATTTCTTGTATTTAAGTCGTTCTTGTTATGGTGGAATTATACGTTTTCGAAAATCAGATGGATATATGTCAACACCTTGTGGCGCACACACACCCATTCCTGTCGATAGTTTTAGAAAAAGAGTCAATGAGTGGAGAAATCGTATCAAAAATGTAGACTTCATTCATTGTGATTATACAGAATCTATAAGACAAGCTAAATTTAACGACTTGGTTTATTGTGACCCCCCATATTCACACAGTCAGTCTATTTTATACGGAGCACAAGACTTTCAATTAGAAACCTTATTGTTAGAAATAGATAAAGCAAAGTCTAGAGGTGTTAAAGTGGCATTAAGTATTGATGGGCATAAGAAATCCGGCAATCAATTATGTGATTTACCTATTCCAAAGGATTTATTCAAAAATGAAATTTACATTGATTGCGGAATATCAATGCTTCGGCGTTTTCAGTTAGAAGGTCAGACTCTTGAAAGTGAAAATGTATCGGACCGTTTATTGCTAACATATTAATATACACTTCCCAGTCCACTATGGTGAATGTGGTAAAGTAGATGCCGTTTTGGTCGGCCATAAAATATCTGTCGCCGGACATAGGATTTGAATATAAGTTTTTTTTATGCGCGTTGCAAACGCGCTAGTTGGAGCATCCGCGTTGCAAACGCGGACGAGTGGTGAAGATAGTCTTTTTGATCGCGTTACAAACGCGGGAGTAGTGGCATCCGCGTGGAACACGCGGACGAGGAAGGGTAGCACTCTGTCACCATTTTGTCAAAATTACTTAATAAGAAAAAATGCACTCAACCTTTTACGGTCCTGTCAGTCTGATAATGTACAGCGTCTGATCATACAGAAATAGTCAGGCGTTTTTTATTGAAAATTGTCACGGTGAGCGGAGTCGAACCGTATTTTCCTAAACTCAAAAGTCCTTCATATGACTATATGTTTTTACCTCACAGCAAAAATCACAGCGTATGAAAAGGACACATCTGATAGCAGCACTGCTGCTCGGGCTAGCCAGCCTCACCACACATGCACAGGCCACTGAGCCTGCACTCACGGTCAATAATCCCGGCGACCGCATCCACATCTACCCCAATCCCTCGCACGGTACGTTTTATTTCAACGGCGTCAAGAGCTCTGTCATAGAGGTCGTGGACCTGCTCGGCCAGCGGGTATACTCAGCAGAGGCTACGAGCGACCGGTACCCCATCGATCTCTCATCGCGTGCCAAGGGCATCTACTCCTATCGCATCATCAATGACGGCGAGATCATGCAGCAGGGAAAAGTAGTGGTGGAGTGATCGAACAATATCCTAATTGTTTAAGCCGACAGCGCACAAGGTCAAAATTGTGAGATATCTTTTTTTCTGTATACAAACATTTTATGTCTTGTATCTACCGGGTGTTTTACAAGTATTACCCTGTTTTAAATGCTGTAATAACCCATTGACAATTAGTGTTTTGCCGTATATATTGGCAAAACAATTATTAAAATCATGAAAAATCCACTTTTACTTTTGACCCTTTTATGTCTTTCATTCTTTGCCATGGCGCAGAATGTCGGCATAGGTACTACCACCCCGGGCACCAAACTCGATGTCAACGGAGCTATCACATATCGGGAGACCATAGTACCTATAGTCTCCAATGCAGCTACCATACCGGCAAACGTATCGCAGGTGCAGCTCACCGGAGCAGCTACTGCCACGGTCACCCTCACGGGATCTACGCCGCCCAATCCGGGGCAAGTGCTGAAGGTATACAACAATACCACAGGCGGATATGGTGCTGTACTCAACTCTATCACCATACCCAACGGGCAAATGGTAGAATATAACTATAGTAATAACGGATGGAGAGGAGTGAGCTCGGCAACGACTCCGGCGCAAACTAACACGGCAGGCGCCACAGGAGCTACCGGGCCAACAGGCGCAGCAGGTACCGCTGGCGCAGCAGGTGCTACAGGACCTACAGGTCTGACGGGAGCAGCGGGAGCAGCAGGACCAACTGGTTTGACAGGAGCTGCGGGAGCAGCAGGTGCGACCGGACCAACAGGCTTGACAGGCGCAGCGGGTGCAGCAGGAGCAGCAGGACCAACTGGCTTGACAGGTGCTGCGGGCACAGCAGGTGCGGTGGGTGCTAAAGGAGCCACAGGCTCGACAGGCCCTACAGGTGTGACGGGTGCCGCAGGAAGCAATGGTACAGCAGGTATCACGGGACCTACGGGATTGACAGGTGCTAATGGCAGTAACGGTGCAACGGGCGCTACTGGACCAACAGGTCTGACAGGAGCAACAGGAAGCAATGGCGCAACAGGACCTACCGGTCTGACAGGCGCAGCAGGAACTAATGGTGCAACTGGTGCGACAGGTGCTGCGGGCACAGCAGGAGCTACGGGGCCAACTGGTCTGACAGGAGCAGTTGGCGCAGCAGGTGCTACAGGATTAACAGGTCTGACAGGAGCAACAGGANNCAGGAAGCAATGGCGCAACCGGACCTACAGGTCTGACCGGTGCTGCTGGTACTAATGGTGCTACCGGGCCTACAGGCGCAGCAGGCGCGGTGGGTGCCACAGGCGCAGCAGGTAGCAATGGCTCAATAGGCACTACGGGCCCGACAGGCGCAGCAGGCCCGACAGTACTCACAGTTAGCAATACCTCATCTGCTAATACACTCACGACGACAGTCAATAGCGTGACAGGCATAGGGGTCGCTATCATCAATTCACATACACTATCTATGGCAGGCAATACACTCACCTCAACGGTCAACGGCGTATCTGCTACTGCATCAGTAGTGACCGGCGTGAGCAATACTTCATCAGGCAATACACTCACTACTACTGTGAATGGCGTGACAGGCACAGCGGTCAATATGATCAATACAAATGTACTGACGATGACCGGGACCACACTGACCTCTACTGTCAATGGAGTCACTTCTGCCGGTGTGAATCTGGCCGCGCTCGATAGCAACATATATACAACTGACGGTACGCTAAGCGGAAACAGGACAGTGATAATGGCCGCAGACAACCTCACATTCAGCTCGACCACCGGCAATATGATATTCAATCCATCATCTACCGGCCGGGTAGGCATAGGCACCGCATCTCCTACCAATACACTGAGCGTAGTGGCTGCATCAAACCCGCTCTATCTCGGTGGTCTGCAAAACGGCGCTACCACCGACAGCACACTCAGCATACTCAATGGTGTGGTGAGAAAAGTATCAAACGCTATCCATGATGTGATAGGCGGCCTGAGCGCAGGTGGTGTGACTGTAGCTCCAAATCAAACCTCAGGAGCATATACAGGCGACTCTATCATACTCCCTCCGGGCAAATGGCTCGTGAGCGTCAATATGCTGATGGAACCTCTGTGGCCTTTATTCACTCCATCCAACTCATCGATATGGATGCAGTCCACTTTCTCCACCACTAAGACATCACAATCGCCTACCACTGATATAGTGGGCAATAACACACTCATCAGCGGTCTGATGCCACCATCCAGCCCATATGCTAATCTCAGCGGCTCTATGCTGATCAACAATGCTTCAGGAGCAAATAAAGTATACTACTACGCTACGCAAAGTTCATTTGCCAGCGGATCGGGTTTTGCATCAGGCAGTAGCGGCGCCTCTTCTACCACAGGTGTAGGCGGTACCACACTGACCAATGCAGTATCTCTGGTCAATTTCGGCAGCAATGCCTCAGGAGAAAATACCATCCTGGCCATACCTGTCCAGTAAATATATTTGATCGACGGATCCAATTCGTTTCATTTCAAGCAAAAAAGGTCGCGGTGAATGCCGGGCCTTTTTGTTTTTTGGGGAATTGTGTAGTAAATCTCTTTTATAAGTCAAACGTCATTTAGAATGAATTTTCAGTAGCCATGCGCTTTAGCGCGTGGATTAGTAGGACTGGTTTCGGCTTTAGCCAAACCTGGAGGAATGTTTGGCTAAAGCCAAGTCTGGTCGATCTTTTACCCCGTGCTGAAGCACGGGGCTACTTTCAATTATGAAAGAGGATTGCTATTACCTTTCATCATAGACTAACATGATATTGAAGTCGATGACTGTTTCCGGCATATGAGCGGAAAGTACAACCTCAATTCTTACTGGATATTCACTGGGATCAGGGAAGTCATGCATCACTATATCCCCTGGTATTTGAATTGGTTGGTGCAAGGTAAAAACAGGATAATAAGAATCAGAACGCAAATAGTGTCCTAAGGCAAAAGGGCAACTGAAAGTTCCTCCGTTCTTAGTATATCCGGTCACTTTGATCATGAGATGCTGATTGCCGAATCTTGTACCCCATTCACTCGGATGAGTCCATTGAAACAAAGGTGTCAGGATAATTCTTTTTATTTCTATAAATGAATTACGGTTTATCAATAGAAACTCTTTTGTCCTGTTATTGTTTGTCAGTTCAAACATCAGGTCTTTTCTAATTGGATTGATGGGTTCGACTACATAGTTCGTCCCTGCACCGATGCCATGTTTTGAGATTAATTTATTTTCCACCATAGTAGCTAGTATTTTCTTTACNNATTTACAGTCGGCAATGGAATATTTAGTTTCTCTGCAATCTCAACTGATTTGCTGCCCGGATGGTTTTCGATGTATGATAATATATATTTCAGCCTTGGGGCAAGGTTAATTGCTGAAGCTGCTATGTTGTTTAGTTTGTCAGTTAGTTGTGCTTGTATTTTGAGCAGACAGTCTAAAAAGAATGTCAGCCATTCATCTACTTGTTCACCGGGTCTTTGTCTTTGCGTATGCATCAGTACCCTGTAATATTCAGCTTTCCTGCTTTCTATCTCATGCTCGAAGCTTACATATTGTATCCAGGAATATCCGTCGCGCAGTAGCAATAATGTGCCCAGGAGCCTGCTTAATCGTCCATTGCCATCCTGAA
>PLSN01000112.1 GCA_003165135.1 Bacteroidota bacterium | reverse complement strand
TTTTTCTGCATGACTCTAATTCCTAAATGAAAATAAAATTTAATCTCTAAGATATACTGACCATTTGCTTCAAAATATTTTTTGACTGAGGACCTTCATTAAATAGCAGGTCAAGACAACTCACAGAAAGACCAACGCTGACCCCTTCAAAGACCTGCATATAAGGAACTTCTCGTAGCTGCCATTTTTTTTGTCCGACCATAAGCCCTTCTATTTCTTTACGTGGTTTGAAAGCTTTGCGCAGGTCTGTTACCCCATCCGGGGCAATGTTATAGGCATCGGTATAGCTGATCATCACATCTAGCTTCATGAGCTTTATCATAAGCTCCAACAGGTCTTTATTAAACTGGAAAAGGTATGAATAGCGCCTCTCAAAAAATGGCTCCAGATAAGGCATGTAATGCTCAAAAAATGGTGCACTAGCATAACATGACAATATCGACATGAGGTGTCTATGTTGCCAATCACTAATGTATATAATCTGCGATTCACGATAAAGCTGATGATGATCCCGTCCGCCACGCAGTGGGATACTGAGGTCTATGGTACCATTTGAGCCCATGATCTCACAGCGGTTTCTATACGTTGATTTGATATAGTTCTCCTGAGCTTCAATATAGACCTCCTCTGCTGTACATACGAGTGCCATATAGGAAAGAGGCGGCAGATATAACATTGGCATCAGGAGCATTATAAAAACTTATTCTAATTTACTTGAATCTCAAAGCGCGAACGGGTGTAATGCGTCCTACCAGTCTTGACGGTAATATCAGCAATAGCAGGCAAACCACTATGGTACCGATATCCNNCCAACTGATACTGATAGGGGCATATGAGATATAGTAGGCTTCCTGTGGTAATTTGATGACATGAAAGTGTTGCTGTATAAGGCATGTACCAAGCCCAAAAGCATTGCCGAGTATAAGCCCTGTACTCACGATAGCCATGGCGTAGTATAGGAATAATTTGCTCATAGAAGCATTGGTGCTCCCGAGTGCCTTGAGTAATCCTATCATATTGGTGCGGTCCAGTATGAGGATAAGCAATGTCGTTATCATATTGATGACAGCCACTAGTATCATCAGTGCCAGAATGATGAGTTCATTCATGGTCTGGAGGTCCAGCCAGTCAAACAATCCCGGCTTCATTTCTTTGATAGACATCACATCGAGGTTTTGTGAATGAATATCAAGATTGATCTTAGTGGTCAGCTCATCTATAGGGTCTTTGTTCAATTCCTCAAAGTGTTCTTTAGTAAGGAAACCACCAAACAGGGTCAGGAAATAAGCTCTTGAACGGCTTTTGAAGAGATGGTTCTCTTTGAGAAAAATATCAAAGCCACCTACTGTATCCCGGCCCCAATTGTTGACATCCTGTATCACGCGTATATCGACCAGTGCGATCTCCTTGTCAAATTCTTCGATACCTGTCTCATATATTCCCCTTACGCGAAAAGCCCGTGAGACCAGGTCCCGCCCTATGAAGTTGACCACTACCTTATCTCCGGTATCTATCTGCAGCCGGTCGGCAGTGAGTTTGGAAATTATTATCTGCTTCATCATATGGGCGCTATCACCGCTAATAAGGCTGCCACGCTTGAGGTATGGGCTGAAAGTAGCCCAGTCAAAGTCTTCACCGGCACCCTTTAGCACAATACCATCAAAGTCGCCTTTAGCTTTCAGCAGGCCGCCCTTCATAGCAGTGACCTGGATGTGGCGCACATCGGGCAGCATGTCTGGTTTCGTATAAAAATCCTGGTATTTGTATACGCCACTCGACTCATAGCTGTCGGCGAGGCTATACGGACGGACATGCATATGCGCCCAGAAAGCAAAGACCTTATTGCGGATCTCTTTTTGAAAACCATTGATAAAAGAAGAGGCAATGATCATCACGGCGACACTCAATGCCACCGCAGCTATGGCTATACGGATGATAAAGGACGAAAACGACCTTGAGTTGCTGAATGCGATCTTGCGGACGATAAAAAGTTCGGTATTCAATTAATGAATAATGAATAGTGAATAATTGATTGCTTTATAGATTCTGAGAATAAAGGTAGTGTATCATTTCAAAACATGTTAATATTGCCTCTTTACTTTGCCTTTAATTGTCAATTATACATTATCCATTGTCAATTATTATGAACAAGTCTCTCAGAATAGTCTTTATGGGTACGCCGGAGTTTGCTGTGCCTATGCTCGATACACTCTTTCACTCACAGCATCAGATAGTGGGAGTCATCACAGCGCCCGACAAACCCGCAGGACGCGGTATGCAGCTATCAGAGTCAGATGTCAAGAGGTACGCTGTCACTCATCACCTTCACCTGCTACAGCCAGAGAAACTCAAGAATGAAGTATTCCTCGCCGAACTACGTGCGCTGAATGCCGACCTCTTTGTAGTAGTAGCTTTCCGAATGCTCCCCGAGGTAGTTTGGGATATGCCGCCACTTGGTACTATCAATCTTCATGCTTCACTCCTGCCAAACTACCGTGGGGCCGCACCGATCAACTGGGCCATCATCAACGGCGAGAAAGAAACAGGCGTTACCACTTTCAAACTACAGCATGAGATAGATACAGGACAGATCATCCTCCGTGAAAAAATATCCATTCGCGATGATGAGACTGTCGGTGAGTTGTATCATGAGATGATGGACATAGGAAAAGATGTCCTGCTCAAAACCATTGACGCCATTGCTTCCGGCGAATACCCTCTGCTTTCTCAGGACCACATCACTGACGTCAAGCATGCTCCTAAGATATTCAAAGAGACATGCCGGATAGACTGGGGTCGCGATGCAGCATCCATCTATAATCTCATCCGCGGGCTCAGCCCCTACCCCGCTGCATGGACCACATTGCAGGGCAAAACCCTCAAGATATATACAGCAGAAAAGCTCATCCAATCTCACTCTAAACCCACTGGCGAAATAGAAACCGATGGCAAGACCTACCTCCGATATACCTGTGCTGATGGCTATATTTCTCTCAAGGATATCCAGCTCGAAGGCAAAAAAAGAATGAGCATAAAAGAATTCCTTAGGGGGTATAAAGCCTGAGTAATGTGCCAATATGCCAATGTGATAATATGCTAATGAAATACAAATCTGGAAGACTGAAAATCAAAAAACAGAAATTCCCTTGTCTCAATACTCATTACCCACTACTCAATTCTAGTTTAAAGAAATAGCCGGCATAAGCATTTCCTTAGAATTGTGAAACATAAGAGGGTATACCTTGTATGTGATCCATTTGATGATAGGAAAGCGATTTAAGGTACGTGACATTTCAGCCTCAGAAGCAGTCGTAAATACTACCCAAAGTTTTGACCTGTCCGCAGACAGAGAATAGCTGCTGATGAGCCCTTTAGAGAGACACTTATCTATATATTCTCTTTGCGCGGGTACCAACTCAAAAAACTCTTCTGTGAATTCAGGTAAAAAAATCTCTACAAGGTATTGCTCCATACTTCCTTTTTTGTGATCAGATCATCATACACTGGTCAATGCTCCTAAGTAAATATAATGACAAAAATAGCTTAGAAGTCACTTTTTTGAGCCTATTTTTCATTGACATTATCATTCAAACCCTTACTGATACGACAAAATCAAAATATATACCACAAATGGGGTAAATGCAAAATATGAGCCTATTATGCTGAATGCTTAAAACGCTCTAAAAAATTGAGCATGGGAGATGTCATGAGTGTAGTGAGCAATGCCATAAATACGAGTATGGTAAATATCTGCTGATTGAGCACGCCGAGATCATATCCTATATTGAGTACGATCAACTCCATGAGCCCACGTGTATTCATGAGCACGCCTATACGCAGGCTATCAGACCATGTCAAACCGGTGATACGTGCGGCTATGGCACTTCCGAATAGCTTACCGGTTACAGCCAGCACGACGATCACAGCCAGAGTAAGTAACAGTCCACTGTCGGTGAAAGATCCGATATTGGTTCTTAAACCGGTCAATGCAAAAAATACCGGCAATAGCAGTGAGACACTCACATCTTCCAGTCTTTGAGTAAGATTATGCCGCAATGGTTTGCTTCTCGGCAGTACAGCTCCTGCTATGAAGGCACCAAACAGTGCATGTATACCGATGATCTCCGATGCGAGTGCCGACGCGAGCATTACAAAAACAGCAATAGCAATAAATGGTATCCCCCGGTTATTTTTATCTAATGTTCTGTCATAGTGTCGCTGTAGTGCAGGATTAACGATCAGCAGCATCAGCAATACAAATACTATGGTCAATACAATAGTGATAGCCACTCCTGCCATACTTTCGGCCTTTGATATAGCTACTACCACCGGCAATATACACCAGGCTGTCACATCATTGATAGCGGCACATATCAGGGCCATGCTGCCTAGTGTAGTAGCCGTCATCTGACGTTCCTTTAGTATCCGCGCCAGCACAGGAAAAGCAGTGATACTCATGGCTATACCCATAAAAAGTGCATACATGGTAAACGACGCATGCTGCCCGGCAAATCTGTCGAATGTATAATAAGCAAACCCAACACCGAGAAAAAATGGTAACGCAATGCTGCTGTGGCTGATGATCAATGACTCTCCGAATTTAGATCGCAGCATATCTATATCCAGCTCCATCCCTATCACAAACATGAACAACAGCAATCCCAGCTGGCTCAATATATGCAGATAAGTAAGCGATGCAGCCGGAAAAAGCCCTTGAAACAGATCAGGTGCCAGCAATCCCAAACAAGATGGCCCAAGTAAAATACCGGCAGTCATCTCTCCCATTACAGACTGCTGATTCTTACGTAAAAAGGCCCAGCCCAATCCTTTGGCAGCAAAGAGAATGATAAAAAGCTGGACTAATATAGTAGAAAGCGGGCCATGAA
>PLSN01000249.1 GCA_003165135.1 Bacteroidota bacterium | reverse complement strand
ATATGTAGAAAAACTACTTAAAAAATTTTGGGTTTTGCCACCTGTGGTCAGAGAGTATTCAGTCAATACAGCTTGCTTTGCTCTTACAAACAGATACTGTCCCTGTACCTCTGCCCAGAATGTCATCAGAGGAAATGGAGTGTAGGATACTCCCGCACCACCCTGAAAGCCCAACGATACATTTGCACTGGTCTTTACACCTATTTGTGCTGTAGCCCCACCGGCACCCAGTGGTGAGTTTGGAGCATCGACATCCAGTGTATGATAGATAGCACCGGCTACAGGCAGCGCTAGTCCCAGACGTGCATATGGGGCAAATTTTGACTCTGCTTTAGCAGCTCTGAAATAAAGAGATGGATTGATACTTAGACCATTTGAGTGGGTATACGTGTTGATAGTGACATCGTTGCCGAGTATACCACCTATGTCAGATACCTGATTACCGGTGACAGTAGCTCCCCAAAGGTAAGCTCCGTCCAGTTGAATACCAAAATAGGGATTGAACATATATCCGAATGAAAAATCGAGATGTCCGCCCTGGCTGTAGCTGGCGTATAGATTTGACTTGTAGTGGGCTGATGGACTGTCTGCCGCTGTTGTATTGAAATTGACCAGCGGGATGATCGATGCGTTAGCAGGGTCAGTACTCGCGCCCGGCTGAAAGGTCAGTACACCTGTACTTTGTTGCAAGCCGCCCCAAGAATAGCCACCACCAAGTTTCATCGTAAAGTATTGTGAAAAGGCGGCTGAAAAAGTGATGACAAATGCTGACAATAGAATAATTTTTTTCATATTCATTTTTTTAGTGATTAATGTTGAGGCTGATATTCTTAAATAGTGAACTTAATTTGAATAAATATAGATAGTTTTTTGAAGGAAGCAAGAATTTCCAATGTTCATTTCTTAAGTTAGATTTGAGACATGAGACATGAGACAAGAGACAACGAAAAGCCCACAGACGACGGACGACGGACGACAGGCTTCTTTCCATTAGCATATTGCCGCATTGGCATATTGGCATATTGTCTTGTATTCCTTCATTCCTGTACGAACGACCCACAGGTATTTGACAGGCAGGTATTTCATTATAACCAGTCATCGGGCATATCCTCACTCGACCCTGCATTCGCCCGCGACCAGGCCAATATCTGGGCTTGTGATGCCCTCTACAANNCTGCAGCTAGACGACAGCTTGCATATCCTCCCATGTATCGCTCGCGCCTGGGACATATCCACAGACGGACTGACCTATACCTTTCACCTCAGAAATGATGTCTGGTTTCACAACGATGCCTGCTTCAAAGACAGTACCCGTCGCCTCACAGCCGCTGATGTAGTATATTCATTCCAGCGTATCAGAGACCCAAAGACCGCCTCGCCCGGAGCATGGGTATTCAATGGCAGGCTGGACAGCATTGAGCCTTTTAAAGCTATTGACGACACGACCTTTGTTCTGAAATTATCCAGGCCATTCCTGCCTATGCTGGGCATACTTACTATGCAGTATTGTTCCATAGTACCCCACGAGGCAGTGGAGATGTACGGGCAGGATTTCCGTTCGCACCCGGTGGGCACAGGGCCATTCAAACTAAAACTCTGGCGAGAAGCTGCGGCGATGATACTCGTGAGAAACGATAAATACTTCGAGCGGGTGAGAGGGGAGCAACTACCTTATATCAAAGGTATACGTGTGTCATTTATGAATAGTAAAAAGACAGAGTTCGTTGCCTTCAAACAAGGGAAACTCGACTTTATATCAGGCATAGATGCTAGTTTTCAGGATGAGGTAATAGATGAGAAAGGTGAACTGAGAAAAGAACTACAATCGACTATCGACATGAGTAAATCACCTTACCTTAATACCGAGTATTTGGGTTTCCTGATGAAGGCGGACAGCAGCAATATACTCGCTGATAAGCGTATCAGGCAGGCTATCAATTATGGTTTTGACAGAAATAAGCTCATCCGCTATCTGCGCAATGGCATAGGCAAAGCTGCAGAAAATGGATTCACGCCGCCGGGTTTGCCGAGCTATGATGGAAGTATAGCTGGCTATCACTATGATCCTGAGCTGGCACGGAAACTACTAAAAGAGTCAGGTCATGAGAATGGGGCAGGACTGCCGGAGATCTCACTCTACACGAATGACACTTACAAAGAAATGGGCCTGATGCTGAGCAAGCAGCTAGACAAGATCGGCATCAAACTAAAGGTCGAGGTCACAGAGCCTGCTATACTACGCGAGTGGATGAGCCAGGGCAAGGTGGCTTTCTTTCGCGGATCATGGATAGCTGACTATCCCGATGCAGAGAGCTACTTCACGGTATTTTATAGCAAGAATACATCACCGCCTAACTATACCCGCTACAGCAATCCTGAGTACGACCGCATATACGAGCGTGCATTGACAGAGGTAAACGATAGCATGCGATATGCCCTCTATCATGATCTGGAGCGTATCATCATAGCCGATGCGCCGATAGTGCCGTTGTACTATGACGAAGTGCTGCGCTTCACGCAGAAACGGGTGCACGACCTCCACTCAAACGGCCTCAACCTGCTCGATCTCAAGCGGGTCAAACTCCAATAAAAATTACAACACCAGCCTTGTAACAATGAATTACTTGTAAATCATTCGATTGATTTTCAATTATTTGCAATACACATCCCCTTTTATGGGGATACGCAGAGGTTCGTTTTTACCTGATAAAAATTTACCTTACAGAAAATAAGATACTTATGAGCAAAAAGAAAGTGATCATTCTCGGCGGGGGAGTAGCGGGCATGAGTGCCGCTCATGAATTGATAGAACGCGGTTTCGATGTGGAGGTCTACGAGAAAAACCCAATCTATCCGGGCGGCAAGGCACGCTCTGTGGAGGTCGAGGGAACTGCAAGCCCCACCACAGGAAAATCACTCCCCGGTGAGCACGGCTTCAGGTTCTTTCCGGGTTTTTACAAGCATGTCACCGATACCATGAAGCGGATACCTTTTAGTGAAGAAGGTTCATCGGCAAAGTCCTGCTACGACAATCTCACACCCACACATCGCATCATGATGTCGCGATATGGAGAGCCTGAACTTATCACGGTTGCGAATTTTCCACGTACATGGGCAGAGGTCAGGCTTTTGATAAAATTTATTAAGGACTTTGAAAGCTGCGGGCTGACAAAAGAGGAGCTTAGTCTTTTCAAAACTAAAGTACTCCAACTGATGACGAGCTGCAAAGACCGCAGCAAAGATGAATATGAGCGCCTAGGCTGGTGGGAATATATGGATGCTATCGATCAGAGCATACTCTACCAGAACCTGCTCGTAGGAGGCATGGTGCGTACGCTTGTGGCCGCACAGGCCAAGTCCGCCAGTACTAAAACCGGCGGTACTGTTTTCCTGCAATTGCTTTTTAATATGGCGACGCCCGGCATGAATACCGATCGTGTGCTAAACGGCCCGACCAATGAACGCTGGCTGGCCCCATGGAGTGAGTATTTGAGATCCAAAGGTGTGAAGTATTACCTCGGGCATGAGACGATAAACTTCGATCTGAACAAAGATTCTATCAAACAGGTAAATATCAAAGCCCCAAACGGCAATGCACTGACCGTGACCGGAGACTATTATATACTCGCAGCACCTGTCGAGCGGGCTGCAGTGATCACTGCGAAAAGCACAGGCCTCTATGATGTGGATGATACACTGAGCTATCTCTCAGATCTCGCGCAGAGCGTGAGCTGGATGAACGGCATACAATACTACCTCAATGAAGATGTGGTAGTGAGCGAGGGCCATGTGATATACAGCGACAGTGAGTGGGCAGTGACATCTATCTCGCAGCGGCAGTTTTGGGGCAAGTATGACTTTAGCGACCGCTTCAATGGAAAGGTGAAAGGCATCCTCTCAGTTGATGTGTCTGACTGGCTGCATACGACCTTTGACGGCAAGCTAGCCAAGGACTGCACACGCCACGAGATCAAAGTATATGTCTGGGAACAGATGAAAAAGAGCCTCAATGTCGGCGGGCAGGTGGTGCTGCGCGATGATATGATCGAGCACTACTACATCGACAGCGATATACATGATGCGGATGCTGCGAAGTTAGCGCTCGACAGCGGCAACGTGGCTCCGACAGCTAAGTACTTCAATATGGAGCCGCTGCTGGTCAACTCCGTCCACTCATGGACGCTGCGCCCTGAGGCGAGAACGAACGTGCCTAACCTTTTTCTGGCCTCGGACTATGTGCGTACCAATACGGACCTTGCTACAATGGAAGGAGCTAATGAAGCCGCCCGCCGTGCCGTCAACTGTATCATCGATGCATCGGGGAGCAGTGAGGCATACTGTAAGATATGGGACTACACACAGCCATGGGTATTCACGCCGATGAAGTGGTACGATGCATCACGCTATAGGAGAGGACTGCCACACTCATCGAGTACCCCATGGTATATCAAAGCGCTAATGGTGCCTTTTATCATCGGCTATCTGATACAGTTTATTTTTATGGCTATCGGCAGCCTGATATTTTTGAAATCTCGATAAATGCGTAATACATTTTATCACAGAGAACACGGAGTGATGAGAGAAATACAGAGA
>PLSN01000364.1 GCA_003165135.1 Bacteroidota bacterium | reverse complement strand
TCAAAAATGGATTATTTATATGTATAAGTGGAAAAAGTGCAGACAAGGATTTACAGGATTTTTAGGATTATAGGATGAAGGGGAATTGGATGCTGATGGGCGACCAACATCGGTATGAGAGACACCTCCAATTTGCTTCGTCATTCCGATAGGTTTTCAAAATATAAAAAATAAGTGTCATAAAACTGAGGAATCTCCTCGTGTATTTAGAGCGGTTAATACACGAGGGGATTCCTCCAAAATGGCATATTTATTTTTACGTGAATTTTGTTCGGAATGACGAAATTATGCGTTGGCTTATGTCTTTTGTTTCTTCTTGCGGGCAGCAGGGAAGAGGACATTATTCAGGATCAGCCTGTATCCGGGTGAGTTGGGGTGGAGGCTCAGATCGGTCTTGGGGTCGCCGACGAGGTGCTGATAGTCCTCAGGATCATGCCCGCCGTAGAATGTCCACATGCCTTTGCCATATTCGCCGTGTATGTAGCGTGCCTCATTGGCGGCTTTGTTTTCGCCGAGTATGAGCACAGTCTTTTTGATGAAATTCTTATTGAAGGCTGTGGTTTGCCCGAGGAAACCTTTGACCGTACGGGTATGGCACTGGGTAAGCATGGTGGGTACCTGGTCCCATTTGGCAGAGAAATCAAACAGGGTGAAGTAGTCGAGGTCCTTCTGCACGCTGCGCCCGAAGTTGGCGTCTATATCTGAGTATTCATACTCATAGGGATTGGTGCGTAGGTGGTAATTGTCAAATGCGAAACCTTGTGAATAATCGAGCTTGCTTTGGGCATTGGGATCCTGCGGGTCATGGTCATACATCACGTCGCAAATATCGGTATTGACTGCATCCAGCGCTATATCGTATGAGTCAGTCGCACTGCACATAGCAAACATAAAGCCGCCATTGCCTACGAAGTCACGTATCTTCTGCACCACTGCCAGCTTAAGCTTTGATACCTTACCAAAGCCCCTGCGTTTGGCTATTTCCTCCTGCTCTGCTACCTGGTCCTGATACCATTTTGCATTGGCGTAGGAGGCGTAAAATTTACCATACTGACCGGTAAAGTCCTCATGGTGCAGGTGCAACCAGTCGTATTTACCCAGCTTGTCATCGAGCACCTCGTCGTCATATACTATGTCGTACGGGATCTCGGCATAGTTGAGTACTAATGTCACTGCATCATCCCAGGGCTGCATGGCCTTAGGCTGATATACAGCGATCTTAGGAGCTTTTTCGAGTTTTACCACATCCATATTTGTCTCCGGATTGGCTATTTCGTTGAGGATCTCAGTGTACTGGCCATCGGCGACTACCTCTATAGATACTCCTCTGACGAGGCATTCAGCCTCAATGTTTTTGACATATTTAGTGGCGAAACTGCCGCCTCTGTAGTTGAGCAGCCAGTCTACCGTACCGCCGTTCTTTATAACCCAAAAGGCAATACCGTATGCCTTAAGGTGGTCCTTTTGAGAGATGTCCATTGGTATCAGGACATAAGAAGCCCTTGCGAAGCCCGCTAATAAAATAAAACCTATGACCAACAGCTTTTTCATGATACTATATTGATGCTAAGTTCGNNACTTTAGCCACATCATTTCATTAATATGCAAAAACATTTATCTTGGTTGAGATATGAGGTATCTATTCTTCGTCGTTTTATTCTTGTCGACTTGCCATATTCAGGCACAGGCTAGAGACTATACGCAATTTGCTGATCCTATGGTGGGCACGGGCGGACATGGACATACTTTCCCGGGGGCAGTGATGCCTTTTGGTATGGTGCAACTCAGTCCTGATACCCGTCTGGCTGGCTGGGACGGCTGCTCAGGGTACCATTATTCAGATAAAAAGATATATGGTTTCTCGCATACTCACCTGAGCGGCACCGGAGCTTCAGATGATGGCGATGTGATGATGATGCCCACTTGTGGCAAACCGCATTTTGGTCACAATCAGTATGCTTCGACTTTCACTCATGGCAATGAAAAAGCATCGCCGGGTTACTATGCAGTGAAACTGGATAAGTATGGCATCAATGTGCAACTGACCGTGACAGCACGTACGGGACTACATAAATATGTTTTCCCTAAATCATCCAGCGCTAATATTATCCTTGACCTCAATCATCGCGACAAGTTAAAGCATGGAGAAGTCAATATAGTAGGTGACAGAGAAATAACCGGCATGCGCCTAAGCAGTATATGGGCTGATAGCCAATATGTATATTTCGTTATCCAGTTTTCAAAACCGTTTAAACGCTCAGGGATACTAAAGAACGGAATACTGCACAATAGGATGAATCAGGCACAGGGACATCATCTGAAAGCATATGTGAGTTTTGAGACGGAAGAAGGCGAGGCGATATACGCTAAAGTTGGGCTGTCATTCGTGAGTATCGATGGGGCCTATCGGAATCTGGAGGCTGAGCAGCCGGGATGGGATTTTGGAAAGGTACTCAGTAATGCAAAATTAGAATGGAATAAGAACCTTGGTAAAATAGAAGACGAGTCAAAGGATACCAACGTAAAGCGGACTTTCTATTCATCGCTCTATCACGCTATGGTTCCACCGATATTATCATCTGATGTAGATGGGAAATATCGAGGCCGAGACCTGGCGATTCATCAGGCAAAGAATTTTGACTACTATACCGGCTGTTCGCTTTGGGATACCTACCGAGCACTTCATCCCATGCTGACACTGATAGACAGAAAGCGGACAGCAGATTTTGTTAATTCATTCCTGTCGATCTACGAGCAGCGCGGCCTGTTGCCAGTCTGGGACCTCAATAGCTGTGAGACATGGGGCATGATAGGGTATCACTCAGTATCTGTGATCAATGATGCTTATCAAAAGGGGATCACAGGCTTTGATACCAATCTGGCGCTTGAGGCCATGAAACGGAGCGCTACCCTTAGCCGCAAGGAGCTGAACCGGTATTTCAAAATGGGGCCCTTTATGACAATGGCTTCTTTTTACCGCTATGCTATCGGCTGGGATGATTATCAGAAGCTGGGCTATATACGCTGTCGGAAAGCTATTGAGAGTGTGTCTAAGACGCTTGAATTCTCCTTCGATGACTGGTGTATTGCTCAGATGGCAAAGAAAATAGGCAAGACCGACGACTATAATTTCTTTATCCACCGTGCCCAAAACTATCAGCACCTGCTGGATACCACTACCGGATTCATGCGGCCAAGATTAAAAAACCATTTTATAAGAATATTTGATCCTTATGCCGTGACCATTCATTATACAGAGGCAAATCCATGGCAGTATTCATTCGCCTGTCCGCAGGACCTATCAGGCCAGATGAAGCTAATGGGAGGCAGGCAGAAACTTGCCACACTACTTGATTCTTTGTTTAATACCACTTCAAAACTGCACGGCCTGCCTGCACATGACATCACCGGACTCATCGGCCAGTATGCTCATGGCAATGAACCCAGCCATCATATAGCCTATGAATTTGACTATGTGGGTCAACCATGGAAAACACAGGCCATGGTTCGCCGTATCATGACAGAACTATACCGCCCCAAGCCCGACGGACTCTCCGGCAATGAGGACTGCGGGCAGATGAGTGCCTGGTATGTGTTGAGTGCTATTGGCTTCTATCCTGTATGCCCGGGTGCTGATCATTATGCAATCGGTTCGCCCATAGTAGATAAGGCGATCATTCACTTTGAAGATGGTAAGTCCATGACTATCATAGCGAATGACAATAACAGGCAAAACGTCTATATCAGCTCCGCAAAACTCAATGGAGTAGAGTATACCCGAAGTTATATCACTTATGCTGATCTTATTAAGGGCGGCACATTGGAGTTTAATATGTCATCCACACCCAATCAAAATTGGGGCTCAGCGGAGAAAGATATACCGGTATTGAAAATTGAATGAAAAAGCCGCAGGATTTCTCCCACAGCCTTATTGGGTGGATCTTGGGTTATTTATTCAATTGTGTTATTTCNNGGACAAAAATGAAACTTTCTTACCGCGGTCGAAAAAATCCTTCCAATAACAAGACACAATGCCGTTGGTCAACAGCCAACAGTTCTTAAAAAAACTTCTTTGTTAATAGGATATATCTATTTTCGGCTCTGTATGACATTCCAGCTTCAAGCCACAGACCCAAATAGTAAAGCCCGTGCAGGAGAGTTTACCACTGCTCACGGAGCGGT
>PLSN01000266.1 GCA_003165135.1 Bacteroidota bacterium | reverse complement strand
GCTTACCCGGTAAGAAATGAGTAGAGAGTTACGAGTAAAGAATTATATTTCCATATCTCACTACTTGTTTACAAGTCATTTATGAATCCTTGTTGCCCTTTTGTTGCCCACATCGCTGAAACCTTTGTAGATATTGGGTTCGGCATTTTCTGTTTCGGAAAGTAGCCTCACTGTCACTCATCGGAAGGATTTAATCCTTCTTTATCCATAGTCAATTCGGCCTTCCCGTTCGGGAATGTAACTATCCAAATACTATCATAATCACCCCCCGGCCAGTTTAAATTTTCATTAATGCCAAAAGCATGAATGATGTCGGCTATGACACTGTGCTCCCACACCACTAGCACTGTCCCTTTTTGAGCTTTGATCGCAGCAGCTATACCTGAGATATCCTTTTCATCAAACTTACTGTTGATGGTCAGATTATATCTGACAGCGAGTGGCACGACGGTCTCAAACATCCGTGCATGTGCTGTTTTGTCGCCCATTTTGAGCGAAGGAACATAAGTAAAATCGGGAATACCAAATTTACTTTGGATCACACCCGGCAGTTGCAATGATCTATTAAGCCCCTTACAGGTCAGGTTGCCGCCATTCTCCGGCTTCTCCCCATGCCGGATAAATATCACCCTCAAATCATTTTTTGAAGTAGTGATTGATTGGCTCCAGGCACTGAATGGAATCACCCACGTAAGAGAGAATAAAAAGATGATTATGTTTTTTCGCATGATACTTATATTAATACAAAGAAAACAGAAATAGGACAACTAACTAAGTTTAATAATATAGAGTTAGAAGTATGCCAAATGCAGGATCAAACCCCTTATACATCTCAAAAAAACACCATCCGTAAGGCTGATTACTTAATCATTGTTTAACGCTCCCATAACATACACGTCAATTTTTCCTTACACTTTTGCGGCCGTTAGACATGACTTATATCATATCGATTTTTACTTGTTTATAATTCTAAATTTTCATTAAAATGAAAAAAATTCTTTTTCTCTCATTGTTATTCTCCAGCATGATCCTATTAGGTGGATGCCTCAAAACACGCACTGAGAATATTGCATATTTTCTCGCACATCAGGTTAGTACCAGTGACACGATCGGTTCACTATGCATCAACGAATTTTGCGCGCGCGGATCCAATTACCTGGCAGATGAACTTAACATAAAGTCCGATCACTGGATAGAACTATACAACAGGACATCCAGCACGATCTATTTTGATTCTACTAATTTTTACTACTCCAATGATAGTACAATCCATACGATCTCAGGTATGACAAAGTTGACTTATTATTCTGTACCGGCGAAAGGCTGGCTAGTAATATTTGCAGATGATTCTGATAGGGTAGTAACTCCTGCACAGGCACAAGCTATAAACCCTGCTTTTACCACCGGCCATATACATGTGCCGCATATTAGCAAACAAGGTGGATTCATTGGTCTATATAGTTACACCCCGGCTACTTCTACACTCACCACTCTTACAGCATATTCCTATGACAGTATTACCTCAGCATACTCCGGTGGTAGCTGGGGGGTATATCAGGATGGCAGCGGCAACTGGAATCAATATATCCCAGCCAAAGCCACACCAGATGCGGCAAATGCCACCCCGTAATTCACTGCAAATACAAACCTTAATCCAAGAATAGTCTAAATCAAATTCATGAAAAAATACTTGTTACTTTTTTTACTGGTTCCTCTCTTTAGTTTCAAAGGCGAACCTGTATTCCCCCACTATAAAAAACTAAAACCTTTTTATAAACATGATCTCAAAATAGATGAGCCCTCCGATATATGCATGAGCTCTGATGACCCTTCACATTTCTATGTAGTAGGAAACAGGGGTAATATATGTATGATAGACAGCAATGGCAAAGTACTTAGCAGCACCAAACAAGATGGTGGTGACTATGAGGCCTGCTGTGTCAAAGATCATCAACTATATGTCATGGACGAGAGCATGCGCAGACTATATGTCATGGACGAAAAGGATCTTAAGATTCGCAAAACCATGCAGATACCATATGCAGGAGCAAGGAATAAAGCTTTCGAAGGAATCACTTACATACCTTCTCAAAAAAAGTTCATACTCGTGATCGAAAAACCAGCTGTTATTATTGAACTGAATGAACAGCTCCAGGTGATCAACGAAATGCGCCCTAAAGGCATGTGGGAGTTATCAGCCGTAACCTATCATGACAATTTCCTCTGGCTGCTCAGTGATGAGGGCCACAAGGTAATGAAGGTAAATCCTGATAACTACGAAATAGTAGAGCAATGGAATGTACCTGTGGTCAATCCGGAAGGTATATCCTTTGATGCCAATGGCAACCTACTGATCGTGAGTGATGACCTTGGGAAACTTTATAAATTCAAAATCCAATAATCTAATGAAGAGAATATCAACCCTACTTATATCTTTTGCTCTTTTACTACCCGCTTTCAGTTTTGCTCAGGGGCATACTTTTACTTCCGGCAATACCTCTATGGAGATCAGCGGATATGTTATTGCATTCTACGCTTATGAACCTAATACGGCAGGTCAAAAGACAACTGGTGACCATAATCTTTTTGACCTTGATGATGCACGTTTGCAGTTTAACGGTATGACCAAAGGAGACCATGGAGCTTTCAAATGGGAAGTAGAAGTAAACTTTGCTACCGTCGCCGAGCTGGCAATAGATGGTATCAGCAAGATCAAAGATGCACCTCTGACCGAAGCGCATGTCACCTATATAAATCCGATCGTCAATATTGAGATGGGTTATTTCAAGCTCCCTTTTTCTCCAAACTCAATGGCAGATAAGCTGGGTAGTGCGTTTCTGGATCGCCCTCAAATGTCAGATGGGGATTATTTCAACCGCCGCGACGCTGGTGTATTGCTTCTCAAAGATTTTTGGCACCAACGTATCACGCTCACAGCGGGTGCGGTGAGCGGCATGGGAGAGCAGATCCTGCTGGGCAAAGGGGCCACTAATGGCCAGCCATCTTTTGTCGGACGCGTTCAGTTTTCAAATGCCTACTATCGTGATGATGAGGAAATCGATTACAGAGACGTACAAAAACCTGTCTTTAGGATAGCAGGTGACGTGATGTATGATAAGAATACTGTTTTTTCCGGAGAAGGTGATAATCTGGTCAATATATCCAATGTAAAAACAGTAGATGGTTTGAAAGTATCTTACGGTATAGATGGAGGCTTTATGTGGAGGGGATTCTCTGCAATATTTGAGTTGGAAAATGCCTATATAAATCCCAATCAGGCTGCCGCTTACACGTTAATTCTGCCACAGTACAACACGCAATATTTTATAGACGGAGGTTATTCAGCCGGTGTGAATTATTATAACAGGGCTTTGATGTCTGTATTCTCCATACGCTATAGCAGTTTCAGAGAGTGGGACCTCAGTGCGGGCAATGAGCGGGCTACCCTTGCATTTGCATATAATTTTGTTTACAGGCCATACAATCTAACATTCAAGGTACACTACGGTTATTATTTCAAAGAACCTGACACTGGTTACAAATGGGATAATGACCACTTCAGGGCAGGTATACAGTGGGTATTCTAAAACAACTAAAAC
>PLSN01000349.1 GCA_003165135.1 Bacteroidota bacterium | reverse complement strand
CAGCAAAGAAAAAGATAGCCTATATCAAGTTCACACAAAATGTAGGAATGGTGGGCGCATATCGTATAGACGGCAGCCATGAAGCGCCACCGGTGATGCTGGCATCTACAGCTCCGACCCCGCTACCATCTGCCAAGGAAGCAACACCGAATATGAAAGTAGTGAGTGCCAAACCCTCAAACAAAAATGTCACATCGCTGCCGGCCCCGGCTACTTTTGGCAGGTCATCTGCATCCTATGACAGGTCATCTACAGATCCTCTCTATAATGCTATAATGAATGTGATCGCATCAGGCGAGGAGGAAATGTTTAAAGACATCAAAAAAGAAGCAGCACCCAGATCTAATTTCTGGAATTACAAATACACTTATACCACATCAGTCAAGATACCCGGTGAGAAATATAACATGTTGTATAGTTTCCCATTCCAGAGCTCGCAGTTGGATTTCGTATCTGTGCTGGAAGAAACCGAGGCAGCTAACCCTGTGATAAATGAGAAATACACAGAGATGGAGGCAAAGTTGAAAGAGTATTTCAAACCTTCTGAGGGCTGGTCATACCAATATACAGTCAATCAGGAGGACCCGAAGGGTATCAAAGATCTTGAGCTGAAAAATCCTAAACTTGGAAGTATCGTGCTCGACCATTCTATCAATCCGCAAGGAAAGCATGTACTCTACCTGCGCTTTCTGTTACAGTATACTTAATCCAACAACCTCACACCATCTTCGGCCTTGCATTCATATATTTCGCAGTGGAGCTTTGTGACAGCATGATAGCGATCCGCTAATGTTTTTGAGAAATTTGAGATGCCTGTATTTTTGACAAGTGCAATCGCACAACCGCCGAAACCCGCACCGGTCATACGTGCACCGATACATCCGTCAATATTCTGAGCAGTCTCAACGAGTGTGTCCAATTCGATGCCGCTGACCTCATAGTCGTCCTTTAGAGATTGATGCGAGGCATTCATCAGCCGGCCAAAAGTATAGAGATCGCCCATTTTGAGAGCGCGAGTGGCATGTTTGACACGGATATTCTCTGATACCACGTGGCGAGTGCGCTTTCTGACTATAGCATCAGCGATGACACCAAGGTCTTCGATTTCGGCATCTACCAGATATTGACCATCACGGAGCTTGCCGGCATCGATGAGAATCTTTAGGGCTGCTTCGCTTTCAGCTTTACGCTCGTTGTAGGCAGATTTGATGAGTGAGCGAGGTTTCTTGCTATTGATGACGAGCAGGGAATAAGTATCAAGGTCAAAAGGAATTTGCTCACAGTCCAGAGTATTGCAGTTGAGCAGGATCGCATGGTCTTTTTTGCCATTAGCTACCGCGAACTGGTCCATGATGCCGCATTTGACACCGATGAAGTTGTTCTCTACTTTCTGGCAAAGAACTGCGAGGTCGGGTGGGTTTATTTCTCGTCCAGCCTGATGCATTAATATATATGCAGTGACTACCTCGATCGCAGCTGATGAAGACAGGCCGGAACCTTCAGGCAGGTTGCTATCGAAGTGCAGGTCAAATCCATTTATCGGCAATCCTTGTTTGTGAAGGGTGGAGAGGACTCCTATAGGGTAATTACACCAATTGCTGGTTGATTCGTATTTAGTTGGTATATCCTCCACGGCGAATTCTACAAGGTCCTTGTGTGTGGATGAAGCGAAAGAGATAGTATTGTTGTCGTTCTTTTTATATCGGGCCTTGATACCCATATTGAGTGCTATCGGCATCACGAGGCCACCATTGTAGTCGATATGTTCTCCTATCAGGTTGACGCGCCCCGGAGCAAAGTAGTCGATGGTTGACATATTATATTAATTTTTGTCTGAGGAGTGCTGCACATTCATCTACATCCAGGGGATTGGCGGCGGCACCGGCACCNNCCCATCTCGCTGCCTGCATACCATTTGATCTTGTCTTTGGCACGTAGCGGTGGATAGAATTCGATATGAAAAGCGTAGTAGTCAGCACAGTCTTTGTATTGAGGGCTATTGACAGGGCTCTGATGTATGGACATGATATACGGGAAAGGACGGTCGTATACTTTATCAAAACCTTTGACGAGGCTTTTCAATATGGCGGCCAGGTCTTTTTTTTCTGACAGTGTAAACTCAGTAAAATTCAGCTTGAGTTTCTTACTGGTAATAAAAACTCCAAAAGGATAATCGGTGAAATAAGGAATGTAGGCAATGAAGGATTTATTCTCGAGGACGATTCGCTTTTTATATTTCTTCTCAGCGTCAGTTAGATCTTTGAAGAGATTTGATCCATTCTTTTTAAAATATTTTTTGCAATTAGCCAGTTCATTTTTGATCTTTTCTGGAATCCATGAGTATGCATATAGCTGACCATGGGGATGAGGCATTGTGACACCTACCTCTTCACCTCTGTTCTCAAACTCAAAAATATATTTGATGCGGTTGTCTTTGCTTAGTTCTTTGAAACGCGATGTCCATAGCTCTACTATTTTGAGAACATGCTCATCGCTTAGTTCGTATATTTTCCTGGTGTGCTCAGATGAGTATAGAATCACTTCGCATTTGCCATAAGCTTCGGCAGCCTTAAAGACTTTGCTTGCACTTTTCTTTACAGGTTCTGGGTTTTGGCTCAATGTCGGGAAGTCATTCGGATAGGCGAGCACATCATAGTGCGCCGGGACAGATTTGCCTTCACCCGGGCAGAAGGCACACCAGTCAGCTGGCAGATGCGGGCGATTCTGACGATTGGTAGCTACCATCGTCCATGTGTCCAGCAGTGGGTTGTAACGAAGTTCAGGCACTTATGCGAATGAATAATTAATAGTTAATAA
>PLSN01000418.1 GCA_003165135.1 Bacteroidota bacterium | reverse complement strand
ACTATGGACTGGATGGAGCAGGAGCAGGAGCGTGGTATCACGATCACTTCTGCCGCTACCCGCTGCTCATGGTCATGGAAAGGCGAAAAATATGACATCAATATCATCGATACCCCGGGTCACGTGGATTTCACCGTAGAGGTGAACCGTTCACTTCGTGTATTGGAAGGTCTGGTGTTCCTGTTTAGTGCAGTCGATGGCGTAGAGCCGCAGTCTGAGACTAACTGGCGTCTGGCAAATAACTATGGTGTTGCTCGTCTTGGTTTCGTAAACAAAATGGACCGTCAGGGAGCTGACTTTATGATGTGTGTCAATCAGGTGAGCACCATGCTGGGGTCTAACCCACTGGTGATGCAACTGCCTATCGGCAATGAGGAGCACTTCAAGGGTGTAGTAGACCTGGTGACAGGTGAAGCCATCGTATGGAACGAAGCAGACAAAGGTATGACATATGAAGTCATCGACATACCTGCCGATATGGTGGAAGATGTGAAAATATATCGTGAGAAACTGCTTGAGCAAGTAGCAGAATTTGATGACACTTTGATGGAAAAATATTTCGCAGACCCTAATTCTATCAGCGCTGAGGAGATACGTGCAGCTGTGCGTCAGGCCGTCATAGCTGACAAGGTAGTCCCTATGTTCTGCGGATCTTCATTTAAGAATAAAGGCGTACAGGCAGTTCTTGACGCAGTTTGCGCTATCCTTCCCTCACCTACAGACAGGAAGGAAATTCACGGTACCAATCCTGATACTGAAGAACCAATGGTTCGCCAGGCTACAGTGGAAGGTCCTTTTGCAGCGCTTGCATTTAAGATCGCAACCGATCCTTATGTAGGACGTCTTTGCTACTTCCGGGTATACTCGGGTGCCCTTGACGCAGGTTCTTATATATATAATACACGTACAGGAAAGAACGAGCGTATCTCGCGTCTTTTCCAGATGCATGCCAATAAACAAAACTCAGTACCTCGTGTAGAGGCTGGTGATATCGCAGCAGGCGTAGGTTTCAAAGACATACGCACAGGTGATACACTCTGTGATGAAAAGCACAAGATCGTGCTGGAAAGCATGGTATTTCCTGAGCCTGTGATCTCTATCGCGGTAGAGCCCAAGACTCAGAAAGATATGGACAGAATGGGTATGGCCCTCGGCAAACTGGCTGAAGAAGATCCTACATTCAAAGTGAGCTTTGATGATGCTACAGGCCAAACCATTATCGCAGGTATGGGTGAGCTTCACCTTGAGATCATCGTAGACCGTATGCGTCGTGAGTTTCAGGTAGAGCTGAATCAGGGTGCGCCACAGGTAAACTATCGTGAGAAACTGACCAAGACCATCGAGCACCGTGAGCAATACAAAAAGCAATCAGGTGGTCGTGGTAAATATGCTGATATACAGTTTGAGATCGGACCGACCAAAGAAACTGAAGACTCTAAAATGGGCCTTACGTTCATCAATGATATATTCGGAGGATCTATTCCTCGTGAGTTTGTACCAGCTGTAGAGAAAGGCTTCAAAGAAGCTATGAAGACAGGTGTACTCGCAGGATATGAGATCGACTCATTGACAGTACGGTTATTTGACGGTGGTTTCCACGCAGTGGATTCAGATGCATTGTCATTCGAACTTGCCGCTAAGCTTGGCTTCCGTAATTCTGCTAAGCTTGCTGGTCCTGTGCTTCTGGAGCCTATCATGAAGCTGGAAGTGATCACTCCCGAAGAAAATATGGGTGGTGTGATCGGTGACCTCAACAGAAGAAGAGGTATCATCGAAGGCAGCGAAACCAAAATGAACGCAGTAGTGATCAAGGCAAAAGTACCACTGAGCGAAATGTTCGGATACGTCACACAGCTACGTACACTGTCATCAGGCCGTGCTACATCTACCATGGAGTTTTGGAGCTATCAGCCTGCACCGGATGGTGTGGCTAAAGGAGTCATGGCTAAAAACTCAGGAAAACTTAAACCAATCGACGATTAATTTTTTTATCAATTAGAATAAACGTTCTTTTAAAATGAGTCAAAGAATCAGGATCAAGCTAAAGTCTTACGACCACAATCTGGTGGATAAGAGTGCAGAAAAGATTGTCAAAACTGTGAAGAACACAGGTGCAGTAGTGAGCGGCCCGGTGCCACTGCCTACACACAAAAACATCTTTACCGTTTTGCGGTCACCGCATGTGAATGCAAACTCTAAGGAGCAATTTCAACTGTGCACTTACAAAAGGCTGATAGACATCTATTCATCTTCGTCTAAAACCGTAGATGCACTGATGAAGCTAGAGCTGCCAAGTGGTGTAGAAGTAGAGATCAAGGCCTAGTAAGCTTCTCACCCTGCCCTCTCCAAAGGAGANNTTTAATCATTTATGAGCCCCGACGAGAGTCGACGGTTCCGCTAAAAACCAACGAAATGAAAGGAATAATCGGAAAAAAGGTCGGAATGACCAGCATCTTCGCTGATGGCAAATACGTAGGGGTCACTGTACTCGATGTAGCAGGTAATGTAGTCACTCAGGTCAAAACTGTAGATACTGCCGGATACTCTGCAGTGCAGGTAGGCTTTGATGACAAGACAGCCAAAGCTTCGAACAAAGCTGAACTCG
>PLSN01000092.1 GCA_003165135.1 Bacteroidota bacterium | reverse complement strand
TCCTCGACATCACAAAAGTAAAGTGAGGTAAACAGTTCCTGCAAGCATATGATCTGCGCACCTTTTGATGCAGCGGCCCTGACTTGTTCTATCGTCTTGCTGAGATTGGCAGCTTTGTCAGCTACACAGCTCATCTGGACCGTTCCTATTTTGACTACTGACATATCTTTGATTTTGACGGGGCAAATATAGGAAAATAGACCGGAGACATTAGACTAGCGACATTAGACTTAATACAATTGCAATATGTTTCCCGCCTAATTATTTTCCTTTTCTATCATCTCTGTCTTGAGGACTTTTAGTGTATAGATGGGCTTCTTATCCTCGCCAATGTATAGTTCTATCTGGTCGAGCCTGTCCCCTTTGTATTTATACCGATAGGTAGAGGCGGCGATGGTCTGCTCCCTGTTATTATTGGTATAGGTCACGACCGCTGTCATCCTTTCCCCCATATAATGTATCAGTCGGGTCACTGTGGTCTGATATATAGTATCCATCTGTCCTATGCTCAGGTTATATCTTAGCACACCGGACTTCTCGATGATGGAGTCCATCCGACCTATGGAGTCAAACCTGTATTGCGACAGCAGCACATTGGATTCTCCGTCATCTTCATGATCTATTTCTATCCATTCTTTGATCCGATCGAGACTGTCATATCGGTAGAAGTAATTGCTTTTCTCCGTTTGATTTGCTATGATCATGCCTTTGTCATTACAAAAAAGATTGGCTTCATAAAAGCGTGACTCGGGGTCATTCTTCGACTGGCAGCGCATACCATTCAGCATAAAACTATCTATGTAGCCATTTTCATTTATTTCTTTCATACAGGCTGTCCCAGTAGAATCGAAGAAATATCTAATGACAGCATTGGTATGTTTCTTTACTTCCTTTTTGATATTGCCCCCTGACTGAACGAATGATATACTTCCGATCTCATTCTGTATAATATAAGAAGGGGCATACACGATGGGGCACTCCAGATCCAGATCTAGCAGCTGGCACCGAGCACTGGCACTTATAATAAGGAGGAAAAAAATCAAAAGATATCTCACGTGAGGGTTTATACGCAAAGTTAGAAAAGAAGGTTGGCGCATTATTAACCAATCTGCCAAAACCCTGAAAGGTGACTAGGCTGCTATACGCTGCATGATGCCAACCACATACTTGGATATTATTTTGACATTATGGTGCTCATGCATAGGTATCTCCAGATAGCCGCCGGCTGTGAGCCTGATCACAGTATCTGTACCGATGTGGCATTCACACTCACCTTCGAGTATGATAAAACTCTCCCAAACGTCTTCATGTACTTCGTCGGGTATATCAGTGGCAGACATGACCAGCAGCTGTGTGATAGAATCAGTAGCGGTCAGTATATGCATGAATGGTTCACCATCCACTACTTTTGGGAGCAAGGGTGCTACCGCAGCCATCCATGCCCCGGGATCCGAAAATTTATTAATGACCGGCAGCTTATTGAGGTTCATTTGTTTCTCGTGAAGCAGGTTTTCCAAAGCATTCATTANNTACAGCCTTTAGCTCCTGGTCCAGTTCGGAATATAGTTTCAGCGCATGTTCAAAGGCCAGCTTTTCCGGACCAGTCAATAAACCAAGGCTATAGTCTAATACCATCCCACTTTCTATATATTCCTGTTCATTCATTTTTTTGACCTTGCATCAATACACCTAGCCTGTTATCTTTTGCATTTTAGCTTTTTTAAGGAACACGAAATAAGCGTAAATTTCCGGGATAATTATGAAACTATTAGCTATAATCTTACATTAATCCCCCATCATCAAGTGCATAAATATTTGCGCAGCTAAAAAGCCGTTTACGAAATTTACTATATTGCTTTCTTATCATATTATTATGAAGCATATTATCATCTTACTGATTGCTATATCGGCTACAGCCACTCTATGGGGGCAATCTACTTTCCCATATGATTCAATCAGCCATACACTCATATACCATCAATCCTATAGGCTAGATACAAAAGTAAAAACGGAAGATATATATGCCGCCAGCAAGGCATGGTTTGGTGATTCGGCCAGGTTCACTAATAAAAATGCCGATCCACCTACCGATTCAGTCGCTGCCAGCAAAATTAAAAGAAAGAGAGCTGCCGAACTGCAGTTTACCAATCCACGTCCCCTGCAAATGCAGGAACCTGTGGGCCATATGCTGCAGGGGATGGCTATCATCAGGTATTTCGGCAGTATGAACAATGCCATCAAGCTCTTGTACATCAAATATGATATCACTGTCCGCATCAAAGCAGACAGTGCCTCTATCTCTGTCTCAAACATCCACTATTTCCACTACCTGCCCAGCAGCTACAGGCAGGTGCCACTATATAGTTTCACAGGTGGCAGGCCATGCGAGGAAGTAGGTACAATGGAGACACTAATAAGTTGTGGAAATTTTCGCGATGAGTTTACCAGCCTCGCTCAATACTGCAATAAAGTGATATACTCCCAGATGAGTGATTTCAAAAATCTGCTGAAACAAAAAAAATATCTCTACGATCCAAAAACTGCCAGCACTGCACCTGCAAAAGCAAAAGCAAAAACTCCGGCAAAAGGAACTGTCAAGAAAAAATAATTTAAGAAAAACTTCTATCCCACCATCTGCTGTGCTTTCTTCTTTTTCCAC
>PLSN01000276.1 GCA_003165135.1 Bacteroidota bacterium | reverse complement strand
ATTCAGGAAATACTGAATACAGACCCCTTGGTTTTCGATGGAGAAACTACATTGATAAGAATAGTTTTAACTGATGATAATTCAGTTGAAACTGCTGCTACGCTTATGCAAAATGTTCTTTCAAACGCAAGAGAGAAGAAACAGATGCCAAAGTTTTGGGTGCTATTACAGGGACAATTGAATTATATGCAGTGGCAGCACCTAAGAAACTTAATGGGAGACGATTGGAGATATGTAAACATAGCTATAAACCCATTTACGGCTAAAGCTCTCCCAGAGTTTTGTTGGGAACAAGTCACAGTTGCGCAAGTTGTCTTAGGTCATTTGGAGGGGATAAAAGATAATGGAACAATTTCTCTTCCGGAAGGAATGAAAATTGCGGGTGCAGTTGAATGTGATAGCTATGATTTGCATGATTTTATTGGCCTGTTAGGTAATTTAGAAGTTATTCCCACACTGATTATTTTAGGCCCGAGTTTATTGGAGTGGACGGACCAATATAATTTGGACCGGATAGAGAAGTTGCTTCCCCTTTTGAAGAAGGAATGTAACCATCTTTGGGGTACTTTAAGTGATAAAACAAAAAATGCGGTTTGGGAGTTGACGGCATGATATAAGATAAGAACCTCCAAAATTTTCGGCAACAATTTTATGGATTCGTGTAGCTATAATCTTAGATTCTTAAGTGATGTTACAAATTTTGTAAGTTAGGGTGCTGCTGAATTAAAATAATCGACAGCATCAATTACGTAGACTCAGCACGCAGACTTTGCTTCCTGATGTGGCAAGAACACTCTCAACGTAAACGGTTGAAAATCATAAATGAACGTATAATTGATTGGATGACAAGGCTGTTACAAGCGAATAAAGGGTAACTCCCAGAAGCTATATATCAGAGGACCGGCTCAGGCGGGACCACCCAAAACACAAAAGCACTGAGTGATCGGTGCTTTTTTTTATCCAACTATTTTTTGATCAGTTCCTCCCAATACTCTGCAGCTCTGCGTGTATGCGGTATCACGATAGAGCCGCCCACGAGATTGGCTATAGAGAATACTTCATATATCTGCTCGGTAGTCACGCCTAATTCGTAGCTTTTGCCGAGATGATATTTGATACAATCATCACAGCGAAGCACCATAGACGCGACCAGTCCCAGCAGGTCTTTGGTCCTGGCGTCCAGCGCGCCGTCGGCATAGGCCTGATTGTCCAGGCTCCAAAAGCGCTTGAGCACCAGATTGTCTTTGGCGAGGATCACATCATTCATTCGGCTGCGGTAGTCGTTAAAGTCTTTTATCAGTTCTGACATACAATTTGTTTTTTGAGTTATCGTCTTCGCTAAAGTATGAACTAATACATAAATCCATATATCATTAGGGATTTTTATACCAAAGCTTGTTATAGTTTTTCCGATTATTTATCCCAATGACATTATTTCCTTATTTTACATCAAAATCAAAATCACAATGAAAAACATAGTAAGGATCCTAGCGCTATTTTTTATAGCAAGTTCTCTGTCGTCGTGCAGTTATAACTCTATGATCGAGAAACGCGAAGCAGTGTCCAAACAGTGGGCAAACGTTGAATCTTCGTATCAGCGTCGCTCTGACCTGATACCTAATCTCGTCTCTACTGTCAAAGGCGAAGCAAATTTCGAGCAGCAAACGCTCACAGATGTGATCCAGGCCCGCGCCAGCGCTACCAGTATCAAGCTTGATCCGAGCAAACTCTCTCCTGATGACATCAAGAAATTTGATCAGGCGCAGGGACAGCTGACTGGTTCTTTGTCACGGCTCCTTGTTTCCGTAGAGAAATATCCTGACCTCAAGAGCAATGAGGCTTTCACAGGACTGATGGCGCAACTCGAGGGTACTGAGAACAGGATCAATACTGAGCGTAACCGTTTTAACGAGGCGGTCAATGATTATAATACCACTATACAGAAATTCCCTGCCAATATTACAGCTCGTATGTTCGGATTTCAGGAGAAGGGTTATTTCGAATCTGCTCCGGGCAGTGACAAGGCCCCTACTGTCAATTTTAATAATACCAAATAGTGCTGTTCCGCAAACACCTCTTTAACTCATCTGAAAAGAATCGGATAGTGGCTGCTATTGCTGCTGCGGAGATGCAGACCTCGGGAGAGATACGGGTGCATATAGAGCCACACTGCAAGCATCATGTGCTGGCACGGGCTGCCGAGGTGTTTAGCAAACTGGATATGCACAAGACCGCCAAGCGCAACGGTGTATTGATATATCTGGCATATGAAGACAAGCGCTTCGCTATCATCGGCGACAAGGGCATTAATGATCTGGTACCTGATGATTTCTGGGACAGTACCAAAGAAGAGATGGCAAAGTACTTCAAAGAAGGGCAGTTTCAGGCGGGTGTGATACACGGCATCAATGAATCAGCAAGGCATCTGGCAAAATATTTTCCTCACGAAGCAGGCGACATAAATGAATTAAGCAATGATATCAGTGAGGGATAAAAAAGGGACGAGGGGCGGGGGACGAGGGAATGGAAAGCCATTCTCTAAGCAGGTATTTTCTCTATTTGTTATTCTCTATTCTCTATTCTCGATATCCGTGTCTGCTCAGGATATCAAACTCCCTGAGCGGCCTGATCCTCCACGGTTGGTCAATGATATGGCGGGTATGCTGACCTATAACGATGCCCGGACACTGGAGCAAAAGCTTGTGGCATATAGTGACTCTACCTCTACTCAGATAGCAGTAGTGATCGTACCATCTCTCAACGGTGCTGATATAGCACAATATGCCACTGAGCTGGGAGCTAAATGGGGTATAGGTGAGAAGGGCAAGGACAACGGTGTGCTGCTGCTGATATCTCAGGGCGATCATAAAGTATTTATCGCTACTGGCCGTGGCACAGAAGCCAATCTGCCTGACATCATAGCTAAGCGGATCGTCGATCATGTCATCACTCCTCAGTTTAAAGCAGGACAGTACTATGCTGGTATCAATGCTGCTACTGATGAGATGATCGCGAGGCTCTCCGGTCAGTTCGTCAATGATAATACAAAGGATGACACAGATGGGTCGGCTAGTCATGCGAAATGGATCGCTCTTATCATTGTTGCCATCTTTCTTTTACTCATCTTCTTTGGTGGAGGCAGGGGCGGTCAGACTTATGGAGGCGGCGGTTCATTCTTGCCTTGGTTCCTACTCGGGACGCTCATGGGCGGCGGAGGAGGAGGAGGAGGCAATGACGATGGCGGCGGTGGTGGTGGATTCGGCGGATTCGGCGGTGGCGATTTTGGCGGTGGTGGTGCCGGTGGCAGCTGGTGACGAGATAGACAAGAGACATTAGACAAATGCATTTCAATCAGAAATCATATATCAGAAATCAAAAATAAATGGACCCAAATCTTAAGTATCAATTGCATCCCTGGCACGGTGTGGACATAGGAGAGAATTCACCTGAGATCTGTACGGCTTTTATCGAAATAGTGCCCACAGATACGATCAAGTATGAAGTGGACAAACCATCAGGCCTCATCAAGGTAGACAGGCCGCAGAAGTACTCCAATATATTTCCTTCGCTTTACGGCTTCATACCTCAAACCCTATGCGATATTGAGGTTGGAAATTTCTGCATGGACAAGACAGGCCGCACAGGTATCATAGGCGATCAGGACCCGCTCGACATCATAGTCCTGACCGAAAAGATTATCGCACGCGGAGGCATACTGGTGCAGGCTATTCCTATCGGGGGATTCCGCATGATAGATCAGGACCAGGCTGACGACAAGATCGTAGCCATTATGAAAGGCGACGAGGTCTATGGCGCTTGGCATGACATCACCGATGTGAATGAGGCCATCCTGATGAGGCTCAAACATTATTTCCTGACATATAAGAAAGGCCCTAACGACAAAGACAACCGCGTACAGATCGATGGCATCTATGGCAAAGAAGAAGCCTATGAAGTGATACGCCGCAGTCAGAAAGACTATCAAAACAGGTACCTCATACCATGAGAAAATACATCTTCACTGTCGTCATTCCATTATTTCTTGTGCTCGCAGTCGCAGGTTTCCTCTATAAGCGATACAGGATACCGCCTAGTATCGATCTGCCTGTCATCGCGCTGACTGACCTCAGCGGGCATCAGGTATCCCTTTCATCCTATGCCGGGCATCCTTTATTCATCAGCTTCTTCGCTACCTGGTGCGGTCCGTGTATGAGGGAGCTGCCCGAGCTCGCCGACCTTCAGACCAAACTATCCAACCAGAAACTCCAGGTGGTCTGTATCTGCGATGAACCGATCGAAAAGCTTCAAACTCTTCAGGCACATTTCGGCGACAAATTGATAATCCTCCATTCGGAGAAAAGCTTCCACGATATCAATATATACACCTATCCGACCAACTATATCTTCAACGCCAAAGGTGTGAAAGTATATGAGCAGGTCAATCCCGAGGACTGGGAAAGCGCCGATGTCATCAACAGGATCAGTCAATTGATCCTGTGATCGCGACACTGCTTTGTCAAAGAACATTTTTATTCAATAGTGCAGATATAGCATTATTTGTATAAATGGCAAAAACTTGCGGACCTGAAGGACTGCTCCTTTATATAGTGTTTGAGGTATATCAACGTTTATCGGTCGAAGAGAAAATACCGATATCCCGGAAACCTATACAGCGAGCCGTACAGAGCGCTTCAGGCAGGATTGGTTTTCGAATTGGTTTTCGCAATAATAAAAAAAGCACTGTTTTACTAGCTTTCAGCCTCGTTCGAAAATCAATTATTGGGTTGAATATTTTATGATAGCAATGATAGCAGCTCAGCATCAAAAAAGCAGCTCACCTATATATCGACAGCAGCGAAGAGATATAGAGTTCGAGAGAAAATATTTTTGAGACCACCTCCTGACCATTCTTGAAAAGCATTTCCGGGTCTTTTTGTTTGGCGAGTATCGCTTTCATTTTCTCATAGATCGCTTCGCTGTTCTCAAAGTCCACGATATAGGCATTGTCCTCCGTGATAAACTCTCTCGCTACCCCCGACAAGGTAAATATAGACGGCACTCCAGCAGCAAGCGCTTCAACATAGGTCTGTCCGAATGCCTCGCAGTATGGATTGACAGGCACATGGACATAAATGTCAAAGAGATGATAGAGGTCGTAGATGTTTTTCTCAAAGCCCACCCGCTGATAGGAGCCGGCCGGAAGCGCCTGCAGCATCTCACTGATCTCAGGGCTATAGTCTGCATTGTCAGAAGCATTGAATAGGCAGAGCTTAGCATCAGGATAGTCCTTCAGCAGTTTCGCAAAAGCGGGAATAATATACTGTATGCCTTTCCATTGCATCCAGCGGGCTATCACGCCGACCACCGGATATTTATTATCGGGATTGTATTGCTGTTTTATTCTTTTTATTTCATCTGCATCGGGCTTCATCATTCTGCTGATGTCAAAGCCATGATGCACGATCGTGATCTTACTTTCCTTCACGCCTTCTGACAGTAGTAGTTGTTTGATGCTCTCCGTGATCGCCACGATATGGGTCGCCAGAGCATTTTGAAGCCTATCCAGTATGCTTTCTTTGGATGAGGTAACCAGCGGTTTCCCGGCATGTCTGGTATATATCCTGATAGGCACACCAGCGAGCCGGGCCGAAATGAGTCCGACATAATTGGCCGCAGATAGGTGGCAATGCACTACCTGTGGCTTAATATCGCGAAGTATCTTAGTACAGGCTATGATCTGTCGCCAGGAGAATAGCAGTTTGTCGACCTCCAGAAAGTGGACTGTGAAACCATTCGCGCGTAGGAAAGTAGCTAGATACCCATCGCTGCTATTGATAAGAATAAAACTCAGGTCCACACCCGCATCTCTCAGCATGAGGGCTGTATGCTCAAAGAAAACAGCCTTATCGATATTGGATACTATGTAGACGACTTTGGCCATTTGCTATTTGGTGTACCCCTTGTACAGATTGGTGCCTAAAAGTATATTAACGATACGAAAATACAGCGGATCAAACATTTTATTATTCGGTATGAGCTTTAGTGCAGCATTGAACATAAACTCAGTCTTACTGATGATGAAGTAGAGCTTTC
>PLSN01000298.1 GCA_003165135.1 Bacteroidota bacterium | reverse complement strand
TGGTCAATTAATAAAAAACTTCCTTTATAAAATAATACAAGCGGCTTGCCGTGGGATATTTTTGATATGAAGGTCAGGACATCTGCTGGCCTTCAAAATTTTGCCGGAGGAGTGACCAGTGGTGAGTGAGGGTAGTCTCTATCCACAAATTGCCTGATTTTCTGAAAACTTCTACGAACAGCCCGAATTTATTCTGAAAATCACTTTCAATTTCTTCCACACTCCTGCTGCCTGCTATATTCAAAGGACCTTCAGTATGTTTACTACGAACCATACCTATGGTCATTTTACCTGTTACGGGCTGGGATTTGAGAGGAGTATTACTATTCTTTTGTGTATTCCTGAAAAACTCAATTTTCAGATAGGGGAACCTCTTTTGGAACTCCTCCTGTATTTCCTTTATAAACTTATTGTCTGTGATCAAAATTTCCATATCCTATCCTTACACCTATTATCATTCATTGTTTACACCTGAGCAGCAATCGCTACCAGTATTACTATCATAGTTACAGCTCCTTATTACAAATACTTTGCCAGAAACTTATTGAACCGGAGCTTCATTGCAGCAAAATCCTTCTCCGTATTGTGAATGTTCTGGCTAAACTTACTTCCATCAGGTATTGTCTTTTCGTCAAAGTGTGTGGGCTTTTGTTTGATCAGTTTTTCAATCGCCTTGAGTTGTGATTTGATGGTATGGTTTTGCTCATCCAGATNNACTCAGCCTGTGCCAATATTTCACTGTCTGTATTATTCTTTACAATATCAGCCAGTCTTTTCTGAAGGTATTTAAGTTCCTGTTTATAAAAATCAAGCGACCTCATGTGTGAGTTGCACTCATCATAGAGGTTATGAAGAGATTGTTTGCCGCTATTTTTTGCCTCTTCAATTTTTTTCTTTTCTGCTGATGTTTCACTTTTCTTTACTGCCATGTTGCTTGTTTTATGTTTTTAGTTTTGATTTTACGATTGATGTGATATAAATACGGGCACTTTGATATCCTTTATGATCATATTGGCCAGGCTCTGATGCCAAAGCCTCGATAGTGCATTGCGACCATAAGCACCCATTACTACTATTGAGTTGCTATAGTTATATTTCATAAACTTCTTGATCTCCTTTGTCACATCTCCCCTCATCACCTCATAGGTCACATTGGTGTAATGTCTTCCCATCAGCTCCCTAATGTTGGTGTTCTCTTTGAGGTGGTTTCCTTTACTTTCATTCACATTTACCAGATATGTCTTAGCATCGCTCCACTCCGGAAAGATATAATTGAACATCTTGATCGCATATACACTGGAGCGGCTACCATCATAAGACAAAATGATATTTTTTATCTCCTGATAGCTGGTCGGAACGATCATGATCGGACAGTGGGCATCTGCCAGAATATCCCGGAGAGTAGAACTAGGATTGTCAGGCAATAGATCAGATATATTCATCTTGGAGTCCATGATAATGAGGTCAGCATAGGCACTTTCATGTATCAGTCCCTCTATTGGGGCTGCCTCGTCTAAATGCACCTTATGAGCCACTCCTTCCCTTGCGCATTTATCATTGAATATTTTAATATTGGCATCGATCTTTTGGCGCTCTTCCTTCATAAACTTGGAATAAACTCCAGTATCCACAAAAGGCTGGTCAAAAATGATAGGATAAGCATAGCCCGCATACTTGAGATCACGCATAAAGACACCTACCAGCAGCGAATCAGTCTGTCTGGCTATCTCTATACCATATTTTAATGTACTGTTTGAAAAGCGATCGCCTTCCATAGCCAGCAGTATTTTCTTCTTCATGATTTATGCTTAATACAATAACAAAGATACCGGAAGAATAAAATGAAAATAATGAGCCTGATTAGAAAAAAATATGACTTTTGTCATAAATGCTAACTGGGCCTTTGGCAGCA
This sequence comes from Bacteroidota bacterium, assembly GCA_003165135.1. Taxonomy (GTDB): domain Bacteria; phylum Bacteroidota; class Bacteroidia; order Chitinophagales; family LD1; genus UBA1941. The sequence continues at coordinate 2,854 of PLSN01000298.1, read as the reverse complement.
ACTGTGTTTTATCTGGCCCCTTTCGTCAAATTTCGGGCTCATATAAGGAATACCCAAATTCATTCCCCTGAGGATAAGTAGGGACCCGATCAAAAACATAAATACAGGTACTGTCTTTCTGATACGCGAGCGCACATCTACCGGAAACAGATGGCTGCTAAATGCCACCAGAAACATAGCAGGTATGGTACCCATACCAAACAACATCATAAACGCAGCTCCATTCAGGATCGATGCAGTAGTAATAGCACCCGCCAATGCCATGTATACAAATCCACAAGGCAATAAGCCATTAAGCACTCCTATCAACCCGAGCGACGCAAAAGTTTTTTGTTTGAAAAGTGAAGTGATATTTTTTTTGACCAGGGGAATATATGGTATATGCTGCGTTAAAGCATCTAGCCTGCGGGCTGCTCTGGCTGGTATGACGACGATCGCAATGATAGACACACCAAGCACTATAGAGATGGCCTGCTGCAATCCTGCCATATAAAATCCCCGGCCAATAGCCCCAAAGAGCAAACCGATCATAGTATATGTAAATACCCTGCCCAGATTATAAAGCAAAATACCAAGTACTTTATTCGCTATGCTCCACCGACCAATAGGCAATGCCAATGCAATAGGTCCGCACATCCCCACACAGTGGAAACTGCCTAAGAAACCTAATGCCAGTGGAATAAGTATGAATGACATATTACTTTACAGTTACTACACCTTCAGTATAGAAGTCTGATTTACCTTGTTTCCAATCTATCTGCATTTTATAAGTACCATGATGGAGCTTATTGCTGCTTATTGAAAGCTGCTTCTCCGGAGTGGCAGTAAAAGGAAGGGTAAAATCACTCTTCTCATCAGAGGGGCAGTAGAAATGAATATTTCCTGTTATGCCTTCTGTCCCGTTTTTTTGAGGAAATAGCATAGCAATTTTATTGCCGCTCACCTGCCAGTCAGGCTTGACATGCAGCGAGTCCTTCAGCTGTATCTTGTCAATGTGGCCCTGATATTTGAGCTCCTCGTCGTAATAATTTTCAGTAACCAGTTCTACTTTCTCTTTTGAGGCTTTGTAACCCAAAAAGAGCATAAAGCAAACGAAGCTGGTATAAAGCAGGGCTATTTTCCATCCCCAGTTGAATTTACTTTCCATGATCTTTAATTATTTGGTGCGAAAAATGTTGTCTTAATATCACTTAGCTTTTTGCTGCCTTCATAGATCCCTACGCGCACAGTATTTTTTCTTTGTTTGAGTGTGTTCTGATCCGCATAGATAAAAAATATGCCATCACCTACACTCTCCTTCTTTACTAACAGATCATTGCCTATAATTTTTATTGTACCCTTAAAACCCTCTTCCAGTTTCAATGTCACAGGAATCTCCTTACGTGTCTTGTTGAGCAGTTTGATATTATAGAGGTTGCTGATCTGGCCATTGGGTTGCTCCTGATAGAGCATCCCTCTCACTCTTAATACATTGGCAGATATATCCTGACGGGTCACCAGCAGTGTGATCAGCACACCGACCAGTATAGACAAAACAACAGTATAAGCGATCATCCGCTTAGTGAATTTCATCTTCTCCTTCTTGGCGATGTTATTTTCAGATGCATATCGGATCAGCCCTTGAGGAAATTCAAACCTGTCCATGATCGCATCACATGCATCTATACATGCAGTACAGTTCACGCATTCCAGTTGTGTACCATTCCTAATGTCAATACCTGTCGGGCAGACTTTGACACATTCCAGACAGTCTACACAATGGCCAGCCTTGCGCTCTTCATTCTTACGGAAGTGCTTGCGTGGCTCACCTCTCACATAGTCATATGCCACTACCACCGAGTCTTTATCCAGCATCACACCCTGCAGCCTGCCATAGGGGCAAACGATCAGACACACCTGCTCTCTGAACCATGAGTACACAAAAAAGAAAATACCGGTAAATATCAAAAGCGGTATCAGCACATCCCAGTGAGCAAATAGCCCATCGCGGACGTAGACCACCACCTGATCCATACCTATAATATAGGAAAGGAAGTAATTGGCGATAATGAACGAAAAGACAAAGAAGGCAAGATGTTTACCACCCCGCCTTAATATTTTGTTCGCATCCCATTTGCTGGTTGAGAGTTTCCTTTGTCTGTCTGCGTCACCTTCGATCCAATACTCTATGCGGCGAAACACCATCTCCATAAAGACGGTCTGTGGGCATACCCAACCACAAAACAAGCGGCCAAAGGCTACAGTAAAGACAACAATAAAGACAATAAAAGTGAGCATCCCCACCATGAAGATGAAGAAGTCCTGAGGCCAGAATATCTTGCCGAATAAGATAAACTTTCGGTCGATCACATTGATCAGGAAGAGTGGCTCACCACCGACCTTGATCCATGGCAATACTAAAAATACGATCAGGTAAAATATACTGACTACTGTGCGCGCATTATAGTACCATCCTTTTGGGCGCTTTGGAAAGAGCCAGTTGCGCTTGCCATCTTCTTTGATCGTACTGATCGAATCCCTAAACTCATCATTCAACTCACTCATACATTGTCCTCCATTTATATTTTCCCTTTGTTACTTGCTGACTGAATCCTTTGCAGCTACTGATGCGCTTGCACCAGCATCTTTTTTAGCTGCTCCGTCTTCAGAATACAAATCACCTTGCGGTGCTTTAGGGTTAGGAGGGTTTGTACCTCTCAGGGATTTGACATAACATACTACCTGAGCTATCTGCATAGCTGAGAAGTCGGTCTGCCAGCTCTTCATACCATTGGCAGGCCATCCATATTTCACAGTTTTGAATATATCATTGATCTTGCCTCCATGCAACCAGTAATCATCTGTCAGGTTGGGG
>PLSN01000145.1 GCA_003165135.1 Bacteroidota bacterium | reverse complement strand
GTGTGTTGTAGGAACAAGTATAAAAGGGAAATCCTTTTTACATATCTGACAAGTGGCTATTTCTCCCATATAGTTAATTTTCCTGCAATATATAAAATATCAGGTGGCGCGTCCGCGCCTATTAATTTTTCGGAAAATGTTAGGCAGTTACTATAAATACAATAAACTACCTTTGGTATCACTAACACTATTATCACCCTAAATATTCTATTCATGAAGATCATAAATCCTGCAGACGGCAAGGTCATTGCCAACCTCAAAGAAGATTCTAAAAAAAGTATTGAAAAGAAACTCGCTTTGCTCCGGATCGGGCAAAAGAAATGGGCCAATACGCCTACCAAAAAACGTGTAGCTATAATTCAAAAATTCTCCCAGCTGCTGGCTGACAATATTGAAGTATGTGCGAGTGTATTGACATCAGAGGTAGGCAAGCCACTCCAGCAATCACGCAATGAAGTAAATGGCGCTCGCAACCGTATCAAATGGTTATCCGAGCATGTGAAACAATATACATCTGACGAGGTCATGCTCAAAGAAACCGGTCTCGAAGAAAAGGTGGTCTATGAACCTCTTGGTGTGGTCTGTAATATCTCTGCATGGAACTATCCATACTTAGTTGGTACAAATGTTTTCATCCCGGCATTGCTGACAGGTAATGCTGTTTTATACAAACCATCTGAATTTTCTACACTGACAGGCCTGCAGATAGAAAAATTCTTGAAAAAAGCTGGTGTGCCTGATGATGTGTTTCAGATAGTGATCGGTGCAAAAGAAGTAGGCGAAATACTCCTTGGTCAGCCTCTGGACGGATATTTCTTTACAGGCTCATTTAATACAGGCAATTACATTTATCAAAAAGTCGCGCCTAAGATGGTACCCTGCCAGCTTGAGCTCGGTGGCAAAGATCCGCTATACATAGCAGAAGATGTACAGGACATTAAATCGATAGCCGCAGGCACTGCGGATGGTGCATTTTACAATAACGGCCAGAGTTGCTGCTCTGTTGAGCGTATCTACGTTCACAAAAAAGTGTACGATAAATATGTAGAGGAATTCGTCAAAGAAGTAAAGAGCTACAAGATCGGACCGCCGACCGAAGATGGTGTATACATAGGTGCATTGACCCGTCCGGCACAGCTTGAAGTTCTCGAAAGACAAGTCAAAGAAGCTGTAAAGAAAGGTGCGAAGGTACTCACCGGCGGTAAACGCATAGCAAGCAAAGGCAATTACTTCGAGCCGACTGTGCTCGTCAACGTGACCAATAAAATGGCAGTGATGCAGGAAGAAAGCTTCGGCCCTATCATCGGAATCATGAAAGTCAATAACGATCAGGAGGCTCTCGAGCTGATGCAGGACACAGAGTACGGTCTCACCGCTGCGGTCTACACTACTTCTCAAAAACGTGCTGAAAAAATACTTTCTCAGGTCAACTCAGGCACTGCCTATTGGAACTGCTGCGACCGGGTCAGCGGTGGGCTGCCGTGGAGCGGTAGAAAGCATTCAGGTTTCGGTGCTACACTATCCATAGCCGGCCTTCGCGCTTTCACTAAGCCTAAAGCCTATCATCTGCGTGGCTAAATAATTTGAAGATGTGTTGATTTGAAAATTTGAAGATTAATACAAATTGTCGAACAGTTGTATTACATTTTCAAATTGACTAATTTTCAAATCTTCAAATCCATGTATTGAAACGCATCATAGACATATTCAAAATCGACCTTGACGCTACCGGACGCACATTCGGTCTCGATATCATGCGCGCTGTGGGCATCCTGACAGTCATGGAGGAACACTCTTTTCACCTCATCGCTGACTATGTACCCCATGGAGTTGTCTTTATTCCTTACATGGACAAGATCAGTTTTTTCTTTGTCCTCAGCGGCTTCCTGATCGGTAATATCATCATGAAGCTATACAACCGCGAGGTCTTCGGTGCTAAAGATGTTGTCATATTCTGGATCAGGCGTTGGGTTCGTACAGTGCCTTTATATATTCTAGTTATTACCGGCCTGGTCATATTGAGATATACTTTCACCAGAGTAGGTTTCGTTTTCCCATGGCGGGAGTTTGTATTTTTTCAATGCTTTTACTATCCCGAGGCTGACCCTTATTATTTTTATCCCGAGGGCTGGAGTCTGGCTGTCGAGGAGTGGTTTTACTTCCTCGTGCCTGCCATAATATTCGTATGTCATATTCTATTTTCCAAGATCATCAGCAAAAAACAACTNNGGTAGCACTGCGCTGAGGGTACACAGGGCACTGACTACGCCAGACATGGACATCTATACATGGAATATCTGGTTCTACAAAATTGTTTTGTTCCGTCTCGATACGATCATGTTTGGTTTCTTTGCTGCTTTTGTGCGCTATTATTATCGCTCATTTTGGGACCGCAGCAAGAATATTTGTTTCTATTTATTTCTCCTCGGAATGGTCATTACCATTGTATTTCATGAATACTGGAGAGATCATAGTCTTTGGCTGAAGACATTCTTCCTCACTCAAACAGGTATCATCATGATGCTGTGGCTGCCCAAACTCGATAGTATGAAAACAGGCAAAGGCTTTTGGCTTAAGCTCATCACCTATCTAAGCAAATTAACCTTTGCTTTGTTCCTATTAAACAGAACGCCGATACTCAAAAGTATGATGCAATTATTTCCTGCAAAAAACCTGCCGATGGCCCTGGGCGAGTATCTGCTTTATTTCATTCTAATATTCGGTTCTGCTACATTATTTCACA
>PLSN01000204.1 GCA_003165135.1 Bacteroidota bacterium | reverse complement strand
TCGGGCTGGCCGCCAAGGTAGCCGGTCTAGCTGCGGCCTAGCGGTATGGTCCATCCGGAGATTACTCGCCTCGCGGACGGGACGGCCACCCTGCATACCCGGACTGAATTTGGGTAGCAGTTTGATCACCCTCATTGATTCCTGATCGATCCCGCGGCTTACGCTCCTGACTACTTTTACATCGCTTATTTTTCCTTTTTCATCTACGACAAAACCAACGATGGCCTTGCCCTGAATGCCCATTTCATTTTCATAAGAAGGGTACTTGAGGTTATTGCGGATGAATGCCATCATCGCATCCTCTCCACCCGGATACTCGGGCATGATCTCCGCCCACGATACAGGTTCGCTTTCTTTCGGAGGGGCTGCTACATGCATCTCGAGGGTAGGTGCAGTGCCGTTTTCTAAGCCAGGTGCTTCACCTTTAGTACCTGCGTGGGTTTCATTTGCAATCGTGACATCCATATCCGGCGGGGCGATGGTATCCGTATTGGCCTGATTGTCTGCCACAGGTTTCTTATCGCCCAGCGCTGCAGAGGTTGCGGCGTTAACTACTCCTTTTGGCGGTTCGGGTGGCGTTTGCTCCCGGTGTGGCTGGGCAGGCGGAGGTGTTTTGATCTCTATGGTTTCTATTTTGCTCAGGTCGACGACAGTCTCGATCTTTTTTTTCTCGGCTATCAGGTGAAGTCGCACGAAGATGGACTGATAGCTCACAGCAAAGGCCGTAAAAAATATCGTACCGAGTATGGCACGTTTTACATTCTCATTGTAAGAACGGCGCAGGTCGTATGCGCCATACTCTTTGTTGCGGCCTATGAAGATGATCTCATCCATAGACAGAGCGGCATAATTGATTTTGTTTTCCATGATTTAAGATTTGATAGGATAACGCGCTCTCAGACCTTTTTCCACAAAAAAGATTGTCAGATTATTGTCATAAAACAGATATGAGATTTGAGATGAGAGACATGAGACAATGCAAACAGGTCAGAAAAGAAGAAATGGGACATGAGAAAATACAAACACTTTCTTTGTATTAGTCTCATGTCTCACTACTCAAGTCTATTTCAGATCAGATCATTCTCTTTGAGATAGGAGTATATTTTCTCTGTGCCGCCGGTATTGTCGAGTATATATTGTTTGGTTTTTGCACTACCTGTCTTCAGATTTTCCTCATCATTATCCAGCAGTGACCTGACAGAAGCGAGAAGTTCATCGGCATTTTTTACTGTATATGCTGCATACCATTCGGGATGCGAGAGCAGGGCCTTGGCTTCTTCTGATTTGTGATAGTTGGGGCCGAAAATGACCGGCATTCCATATACTGCGGGCTCTAGTATATTATGTACACTGGCATTGAAGCCTCCGCCCACATAGGCGATATCACCATAAAAATACAAGCCAGACAAAATCCCCATGATATCAACCACGATGACCTCATACTTCGCTGCATTTTGCGGGTTGAAGCGAGTATATAAAGAGGTCCTTTTTTTGAGTTTTTTGATCACATACTTGATATTCTCCGGAGATACATCGTGCGGGGCAATAACATATTTGTAGCGCCTTTCGAATGGGTCATTATTGATCATGTCACATAGTATATCTATGTCTTTGCGCCATGTACTGCCTGCTATCAGTATCTTTTTGTCTCCCTTGAAGGAAACCATATTGTCGACCTGTTTGTGTTTGACCATCGTATTATAAACAGTATCAAATCTTGTGTCAGTGCATACTTCAGATTCTATATTAAGGGTCCGCAGCAAGTCCTGAGAAGATTTATTCTGAACAAAGATGTGTGAGAAATACCGGAGCATTTGCCTGTGCAGTGAGCCATACCATTTAAAGAAAACACTGTCCTCACGAAATACAGATGATATAAGGATGACCGGGATATTCCTGTAGTGAAGCGCGTTCAATATATGATACCAGTATTCGTACTTGACCCAGATTACCAGTGAGGGGCGTAGTTTGCGAACAAACTCATGTGCATCAGAGGCTGTATCAAGTGGGAGATAGCTCACGAAATCCACACCCTCATAATATCGTTTGGCATCAAAACCAGATGGAGAGAAGAATGTCAGGATGAGTCTGTGGTCAGGATGCAGCGCTTTGATTTTTTCTATCAGCGGTCGTGCCTGCTCGAACTCGCCCAGCGAAGCACAGTGCACCCATATTTTTTTGCCATGTGCGCTGGCGACATAGCTGCGCAGCTTATGGTTTAATTTCTTTCTGCCCTCGATCCAGCTTTTTGCTTTTCTTGAAAAAAAAGAAGCTATGTATACAGACAGATAGTATAGTCGGATACTTAGGTTATAAATGAATAAAGAGATCAAGGTCACGCTTTTGTTCAGATTAGTAGTAATAATGTTCTGTGGACTTACTGATCGTAGTAAAAACCGGGATCACCCATGCTACTCTGATACCGATCAGCATATCCAGACGGCGATGCTTGTCTGCGCTCATCAGGTCAAAATTCCAGTTTCTTACTTCCTGTGTGAATCCAGCCGCAAAGTCCAGTCCGCCATAGAAGCTGAGAAATTTTCTTTTCTCCAGATACTGGTAACCCAATCCTGCACCTACCATGGCACCATTGGTCAGGCGGTCATAGCCTTTTTTATAATCGCCGTCCAGCTGAGGGAAATTATTAGCGTTGTCATTTATCCATATTTTATGCTGCATATAGCCCGGTGCCAGAGATATCTCTATACCCGAGTTTGGGTGTTTTCTGGAGAAGGAAATAAGCTTTCCTACTCTTAATACGATCTCAAAGCCACTTAGCTCCAAGGGAATATCACCCAGACTGCCATCGTTTCCGATTAGCTGGCCGGTAGAGTGTGTGAGGAGCGGTGCTATGGGGTTTTCCTTGACCTGTGAGCCGAAAAGGTAATCACCCTCGATCCCTATGATCCAGTTATGCTTTACTTTTAATGAAACATTGCCCCCGACATTATTGCTGAAGCCAAAACGCTCGCTTAGTTCACCTACAGGAAAAAGAGCAGTGTAAAAAGGGCTGATCAGGACTGCATTATTGGCAGCAGTAGCTTTTTTTCTGATCTTTTTAGCACTTTCTATACTATCCATCCTGTCGGTGTCTATCTGTGCAAAAGACTGGCACGCAAATGCTAAAGTGAAGACATAGATTAACAAAACCTTAATACAGGGCATATCTTTATTTTAGGCGATAAAGTTAAAAATATTATTTTTGGTCGCCTCAATTTAACAGACAATGCAAAAAATAGAGATGGCCGACCTCGTAGGCCAGTACAGGCGCATCAAACCTGAGATAGACCAAGCCATTCAGAAAGTGCTCGATACAGGCCGTTTCATAGGCGGTCCTGCGGTGGATAGCTTCTCAGCAAATCTGGCCCAATATCTTGATGTGAAGCANNGCCCTGTGCCAACGGCACTGATGCACTACAGGTAGCTATGATGGCGCTAAACCTCCAGCCCGGAGATGAAGTTATCACTGCAGATTTCACCTATGCGGCTACTGCTGAGGTCATCGCCCTGCTGAAACTGACTCCCATACTAGTGGAGGTCGATCCTGATACTTTTAATATTGATCCATCTGCTATCATCCGCGCTATCACACCAGCTACTAAAGCAATAGTGCCGGTGCATCTCTTCGGGCAATGCGCGGATATGGAGGCCATCATGAAGATCGCCAAAGAGTATAACCTCTATGTGATAGAAGATGCAGCACAGGCTATTGGCGCATTTTATACTTTCTCAGACGGCACCAGGAAAAGGGCCGGCACGATCGGTACCGTAGGAACCACATCCTTTTTCCCGTCTAAGAACCTCGGATGCTATGGAGATGGAGGCGCGATGTTTACCAATGATGACACACTGGCAAAGAGACTGAAGATGATCGCAAATCATGGTCAGACGGTGCAATATAGTTTTGATGACATAGGATGCAACTCTCGTCTGGACAATATGCAGGCGGCGATACTTGATGTGAAATTGAAATA
>PLSN01000224.1 GCA_003165135.1 Bacteroidota bacterium | reverse complement strand
AATTTTTGAATTCACCATCGGCATCTACACTTCCATATTCTGTTTCGAAGTATATCCCTGCAGTAAAGTTTTCGTAGCGGACCATATCGTATAAACCCGCATTCAAAATTGCCACTTTAAATAGTTCAGGATGCTGGTTAATCACGGCAGCAGCTATCAGAGCACCATTGGATGTACCTGTGATCGCTATTTTGTCAGATTTGCTTATGCCGCTATCTATGAGAAACCTGGCTGCATAATAAGTATCATCAATGGAATTCTGNNGACGAGTTGGCACCGCCGCGTATATTTGCGAATGCATACACGCCGCCATTATTTAAGAAGGAAAGCAAAGCGGGGTCAAAACTGGCTCGAGGAGTATTTCCGAAGCCACCATATATACTCAATAGTGTGGGAGCAGGGCCATTCTTTATATTACCCTTTTTCATTACGACATATATAGGCACCGGAGTACCGTCTTTTGACCTGTAATTGGTTAAATAAAATTCATAGTCCTTCGCATCAAAATTTATATACCTCGCTACTGCTATTGATTTTAAGGAAAAATCCTTGAGTGAGAAAAGGTCGCCGATAGCGGGACATATGTAATATTGCTTGCTTAGTATAAGGCTGTTTTGATCAGGAGAATAGCAGATGATTGCATTATCGCTACCATCCGCGAATCGCATGGTTTTTATGATCTCTCCTTCAGCAGAGATCACACCCATGAATTCGCTGAAGCCTTGCTGCAATATGAGGCAAAAAGTATTGTTGACATATAGCCCCTGTTTAATCAGATATTTTTGCTGGTTATCCAGTATAAGGCCCCATGTGGCTGGATGCTTTGTATCTATCTCTACTATTTTTCCGTTATAAGCACCACCGTTTGTAGTAATAGCGAACAATGTATCTTTCTTTGATCCTATGACGGAGGTTTTAGTGGTTGACTCAGTGACCAGAACCTGAAAGGGCAGATTTTTAGTATTGTCTTTAAAGTATGTTACAGTTTTATTTTCTCCCGTGAATTCTTCGGATATGATGACAAACCGTTCATCGTCGGTGGTCTTTACTTTGAAAATATCAAGAGGGTTTTCCTGGTCATCAAAAACGACGGCATCGGTAGCAGGATCAGTTCCTATTTTATGATAACATACCTTTTGATTCTTTACCACATCAGTATATTTTGTAGCATCATTTACAGAATCAAACCTATTGTAAAAAAATCCATTCTGGTACCATGAAATATCAGAATAACGTACATTTTTGATATGGTCTTTTATCAGTGCCATAGTGTTCATATTATATATCCTGATCTCCTGCCAGTCGCTTCCATCAGGTGAGTACATCAAGGCACAGTAGCTGCCATCAGCAGACATTTTTACATCAGTGAACTTGGTGACCTTTGCAGAGATCATACTGGGACTATATAGGAAACGTCCGGGATCACGTAGGTAATCTTTATAGTAAACGTCTACCTGGTTTCCGGTGAAGCCCCAGCGATATTCAATGTAATAAGGGCCCGAACGGTAAACAATTCCATTGCTATTGTATACGGTATGCCTGTAGTCAAAATCTATATCAAATTTATGATTGATAGTTTTAAGATAGTCGTTCGTAGTTTGCTTTTCTTCCTTGAGCCATTCTTTTCGGGCCTCGTCATCTTTTTCAAGGGGCCTGAACGGATCGCTCACCTCCTGGCCCCAAAGAGTATCTATCACATCTGCCTGAGGTGCGACAGGATATGAAATAGTCTCCTGAGCGGAAGAAATAAGTATAGAAAATGAAATGATAAGTGTAAAGAGTATTTTCATGTTCAATGATTATTTCAAAACAAGTTTAATCAAATTAACTGATATATCTCTTTGAGGTTTCTGCCGAGCCCCTTGTAATCCAGCCCATATCCGACTATAAATTCATTGGTGATCTCCATGCCTATATAGTCTATGGTGATATCGGCTTTTAGTGCCAAAGGCTTAAAAAGTAAAGTGGCGACACGAACGGATGCGGGTTGTAATTCTTTCAGTGAGGGAATTATTTTTGCTAGGGTATGACCTGTATCTATGATGTCTTCGAGAATGATAACGTCTCTTCCACTCAGGTCTTCATTGATGCCGATCAGAGATGTGAGTTGTCCTGATGAGCTAGTGCCGCGATATGATGATGCTTTGATAAATGATATTTCACACTGACAACTGAGCTGCTTCAAGAGATCGGAGGCAAACATAAATGAGCCATTAAGGATGGGAACTATGAGCGGACATTTACCTTTATAATCCTCATTGATCCTCGTANNTGCTACCTGTATCTGTTCTTCTGAAATGTAGGGTCTGAAAGTCTTGTCTCCAAGGCTGATGGTTTGCGGCATCGCTTTTCTTTGTGTAAAAGTGTGTTTTTTGGGCACAAATGCAAAATATACTTCCCGCAGATAGCGCAGATTAACGCCGATAATATTTGCGTTAATCTGCGCTATCTGCGGGAGTTGTATTGTTATTTCTTCAGCCTGTCTTTGAATACCTTTTCAAATTTTTCCACCTTAGGCCTGATCACTATCTGGCAGTATGGCTGGGAGCCATGCTGATTATAATAATCCTGATGATAGTCTTCAGCTTTGTAGAAGACAGTAAACGGTGTCACCTGTGTGACTATCGGGTCGCTGTATACTTTCGCTTTGGTGAGGTCTGCTATGACGCTCTCGGCAGCTTTCTTTTGCTCATCATTGCGATAGAAGATAGCAGAGCGGTATTGTGTGCCTTCATCTGCTCCTTGTCTATTGAGCGTAGTCGGATCGTGCACGGTGAAGAACACTTTGAATATTTCGTCAAGGCTGGTTTTTGTCTTGTCGTATGTGATCTGCACAGCTTCTGCATGGCCCGTCTCGCCGGTACATACATCACGATAGGATGGGTTTTTCATCGTGCCGCCAGAGAAGCCGGACTCGACTTTGACCACGCCATCAAGGCGCTCATAGATGGCCTCTATGCACCAGTAGCATCCCCCGGCGAGAGTGATCGTTTCTAAATTTGCGTTATCCATTGCTTGATTTGATTTAGTGGGTGACATTTTTTTCGGCTCACTGTTTTGTCCGCAGCTTGACATAGATAATGTCAGTGATATCAGTATCAGTGAAGTGAATTTGGCTCTCAGGGAGCGGTTTGGGGTATTGCTCATATTGTCTTTTAAACAATAGACGAGGGGAAAGGTTTAACCTTACAGCATTACCCCCAAACCCCCTAAAAGGGGCTTAAATACAATGCATCAAAGGTCTACCATCAGGGTCTGACCAATTTTGATGTCTTCATCTTTCAGGCCGTTTATTTTCTTGAGGGTATCAATCGGTATATTATATTCTTTGGATATCGAATAAAGCGTCTCACTTGTTTCTACTTTATGCAGTTTGAAATCAGGGATAGGGGTGGTCTCTGCGGATGTTTTGCTTGGATAGGCTTTGCCGGTCACTCTGAATTTTAGAGGAAATTCCCTTTTTCCACGTAGAACAATTATTTCTCCCGGCACAGGTTCACAGCCACCTATGAGGCCATTGCGAAGGACCAGATCAGCTAAACGGACACCGAATTTTTGAGCGATATCCCGCATGGTCTCACCTTCTGCCACTTCGTATTGATAGTAGTCACATTCAGGTTTTTTGCTTTCTACGTATACCAGGTCATTGTCCTTGAATTTTTCGGTGGGAGACATGTCGTTAAATGAGTATAGTTGCTGGACAGTGATATTGTACTTCTGAGCTATGAAAGCCAAGGGCATATCGGTTTTATATACCATAGCCTTAGTGCCATTTATTTTTCGTTCACCGGAGATATATTTAGTGAGGTCTATTGATTTGGGTGTAGCAGGCTGCTCTGTTTTTGTTTCTACCGGAGCGGTTGGTTTAGGGGTTATAACTGTAGGAGGTGCGGTTGCGGTAGATTGAAGCAGAGATTGTTTGATAAGCTGGACTTCAGAACTGATTTTAGGTTCAGTTTTGACCACATAATCCTGGCCACCAGCCTTGTCATACTGATCAAGCTTATAATCCTCTATCAGTTTTATGATTATGTCAGTATATCTTGGATTGGTGGCATATCCTGCTGCTTTCAGTCCTCTTGCCCAGGCTCTGTAGTCAGTGCGGTCCAAGGAGAATAAACCTGCATAGCGAGGCCTGTTCTTCAGAAATTCAGAATGGTCTCTGAATGATTCTTCCGGACAGTTGTATACTCTAAAACATTCCTGAGGCTGGTCGTCGTCGTGATGATATGTCTGACCTGACCATTCCTCATGGCATTTGATACCGAAGTGATTGTTTGAATTTAAAGCTAATGAGGAGCATCCGCAGCCTGACTCATGTATGCCCTGTGCCAGTGTGACACTCGCGGGAATGCCATACATTTTCATTTCTTCGATCGCTATGGCTTTGTATCGGCTCACATATGCAGCCACAGCCTCTGGCGACTGTGCGTGAGCCACAGAGATACAGAGTGCCAATAATGCAGAAAATATTGCGCGCATTTGATAGAAATTCTCAATCTAAAAGTATGATATCTAATCTGGTAATAAAACGCAGCTTTTGGACTAAAAAGTGTGTCTTATCNNTCCTGTTCTATGGACATAAAGGCAAACAAAATCTATGTCCAAGACACTAAATTATAATTTTCTGGCGAGATTTATGCCATCTCTGATAGGGATTATGACATTTTGGATGCGGGGATCGGTGGCTAGTTTTTGATTGAACTGATGTATTAGTTCCGTTTCTTTATCTTTTTTTTCTTCGAGCACCTTACCACTCCACAGCACATTGTCAGAGATAATATACCCCCCTGATCTTACTTTATCAATGATGAGATCATAGTAGTTGAT
>PLSN01000212.1 GCA_003165135.1 Bacteroidota bacterium | reverse complement strand
CATTTTCTCCCTCTCCTTTGGAGAGGGGCGGGGTGAGGTTACTGCTGGTCGACTGCAGTCGTCTCAGGCTCTTTTAGGGCCTTAAGTATCTCCCATATAGGATCAGTGGCATAGTTGCCTTGGTTGAGGCGATTTCCCAATACAATAATGGTCGTATTGTCGCGCAGATTTCTGGCGAATACATTGTTATTGCCATGCCACCAACCGTTGTGGTATATGATGTTATTGCCGTCTGCTTGTTTGGCCATACGCCATCCGTACCCGTAGTTCTTGTTCTCACTATCGCTGAAAGAGTCATTCTCGAAACTACGTGGCTTGTAGGCCTCTTCAAGAACTTCTTCCGGGAGAACCTTGCCTGTCTTGAGGGCATTGTCCCATTTGAGCATATCCTCAGCGGTAGAGTAGACACCTTTGTCACCCACAGCACCATCGAAACAGACATCCTTGAGCTTTTGACCATAGGCATCATGCGTGCGCGCATATTCCTTCTGCGCCGTATCTTCAAAGTCAAACACAAAACTGTTGTTCATCCCCAGTGGCACAAAGATCGAATCATGCATATAGGTTTGAAATTTCATCCCAGTCACCTTGGCAACGATCGCAGCGAGTATGGCATAGTTTGAGTTACTGTATTCGAATTTTGAATTGGGAAAGAAAAGCAGCGGGGCTTTCTTTTCGATAAAGATATTGACCACATCTTCATTGCTCATATAGTGGCCGCGATCAGTGATAAAGCGATTGCTCATGAACACATAATCAGGAAGTCCTGAACGATGCGTGAGCAATTGTCGTATCGTGACTGCCTCGTATGGGAAATCCGGGAAGTACAGTTTGACAGGCTCATCGAGAGACAGCATGCCTTCCTGGTCCAGCTTGAGTACAGCCGTAGCGGTAAATGTCTTGCTGATAGATGCGAGTTCAAATGGTGTATTCTTTGTCAGTGCATCCTTGGTGGTCAGATCTGCATAACCGAATGTTTGTTCGTAGATCGGTTTACCATTATGCGCAATGAGGACTGCCCCGTTGAAGTTTTCCTGACGGTAGCGCTGCATGAAGTATCGGTCGAGAAGGATTTTGACTGTATGTTCGGCATCTGTGAGGGCAGCCGAATGGGATACATTTTTCTCAGGAGGCTGCGGAGCACCTGCAAAGACGGGCATGGTACCAACGAGCAGTACGGACGCCACAATGGGCAATATGTATTTATTCAAGGACATGAGGGACGGGGGTTGTATCCCTCTTTTTCGTAAAATCATAGAAAAGGTTTCAGAATACTCAATATAAATGCTCATTGCGCCCGTGTCAAGAGATTTCTTGGGGGTGCTTTGCAAAACGTATTGTATGATTTGAGAGAGATTGCCCTTACGTATTAGGGCTGCTCATCATCCATGCGGGGCATGGTGTCTTTGGTAGCACCTATGATATTGAAGAGTGGCTGGACATCGTAAACGCCCTGATTATAGCGATTGCTGAGTATGATGAGGGCAAATGTGTCCGGCAGATAGCGGTAAAACACCGTGTTGTTGCCATGCCACCAGCCATTGTGAAATACGACACTCTCTCCGTTAGGCTTTTTCAGGAGCCTCCAGCCATAGCCATAGTTCCTCGCGCCCCTCTGTTCAAAGCTCCTAGGTTTATAAGCCTCTGCCTGCCATTCCTTGCTGAGGTTTTTCTCCTCATAGAATGCACGGTCCCAGATCATCATATCCTCCACTGTCGAAAAAACATTCTTATCGCCATACACGCCGTCATATGGGTCCTCGGCCTGCACCTTCCACGCAGCACTATAGCTGATGGCATGTTTGCGCTCTTCTTTCTCATTCTGTACGTCGCGTACCCAGGTGTTTTTCATACCCAGCGGATCAAAAAAAGTTTCTTTCATATAATCGGGAAACCTTTTGCCGGTCACCTTTTCAACTATCGATGCCAATAGCGCAAAATTTGTATTGTTATATTGAAATTGCCTGCCCGGCCTCGTTGTACCTTCGAGTAGTTTATTTTTCATCAGTATATCCACTAGTGCATCATTGGTCATATAGACCGATCTGGTTCTCCATAGGCGTTCGCCGAAATAAAGATAGTTGGGCAGGCCACTGCGATGGCATAGCAGCATCTGTACGGTTACATTCCTGTATGGGAATCCGGGAAAAAATTTGCCAAGTGTATCTGTCAGGGATAGTTTGCCCTCATCCACCAATCTCAATACAGCTGTCGAGGTGAAAGGTTTGCTCGATGATGCGATCTGAAAGGCTGTTTGCGCATCAAGTGTGTCTTTGGTAGCATAATTGCAATACCCGAAACAGCCCTTGTACAGTACACGGCCTGCTTTAAGCACCAGTACATTGCCATTGAATCCGGCAAACTTATGCCTGCGGGCAAAGAAACTATCCAGTCTGTGAAACAAAAGGCCGCGCCTGACCTCTGTAGAGTCCAAAGCTGCTGCCACCGGAAAGCTGCTGAACGAAGCGAGTGATCGCACACTCGCCTGAGTTCCGTTTCTGCATGAGAAAAAAACGATAATGGCTAATACAAGAAGGAGGCTATGTTTGGCGAACTTCACGGTGGGCAAAACAAATAAATAATATGAAATATTTTATGGTTTTTAGGTTAACTCTAAATTCTTTTCACATTTCTTTCCAAAATAAAACAATGTAGATCATAGCATATCAACGTAAACGCTGTATATCTGTTTCACTATCTTGCAACACATCCGAGCATTTTCCGTAACTATACTTCGTTATTACACTCTCTGATGAAAAAGACTTTCTACTTTATTGCATTTATACTTATCGCTCATCTCGGGCAAGCCCAGAAAAAGGATAAAACCTATACCAGTATAGCACAGGCACTCCAAGAGCCCACCAAGGTCACCATACTCAATCTGAAAGGACAATCGCTGAAAACCTTGCCGGCCGATATAGTCAAACTGGTCAATCTCGAACAGCTCGACCTTTCAAACAATGCTTTCACTTCTTTGCCTACGCAGCTATTCAAACTACCTAAACTCAAAATACTTTTCCTCAATAATAATTTCATCTCTGCGCTGCCTGCCGACATGTCAGCTCTCAAATCACTCATTACACTTCGGCTGGATGTCAATCCATTCTCAGCTCCGGTAGCTGAGCTCAAAAAAGTGTCAACCATAGCCAGTTTATCAAAGCTTAATTTTTCAGCTAATAAAGTCAGTGCATTTCCTCCTGAACTTCTGAAAATGGCTGATCTATCTGATCTTGATCTAGGCTATGGAAGCATCAAGACATTGCCCACTGATATTGATAAACTCAAAAATCTCAAACGTCTCGTCCTCACCAAAAACCTCATCACTACTTTTCCTCCGGCTTTTTTTAAACTGCCTAAGCTCGAAAACCTTGACCTGAGCTATAATGATTTCAGGACACTGCAACCGGAGTTTGTAAACCTGCACCTAAATGTCATCGATGTGAGCTATAATAAAAACCTCGCGACCATACCTCCGATCAAAGACATGAAGTACATCAACATCAAAAGCACTAAAGTAGACGTCGAGAAGCTCAAGTGGGCACTGGGCGAAGGTTGCACGATACTTAACTAGGCTCCATCATGAACTTTATTATTACATTGGTGTTCTCTTACCATGGGTTCATATACTTTAAAACGGGTTCAGCGATTTCCGATCAGCATAGATGAGGCCTGGGATTTTTTCTCCTCTCCTCGCAATCTCAAAGAGATAGCACCTGACTATATGAACTTCAAAGTGCTCTCTGACTCTGATTCTGAAAAAATGTTCGCCGGTCAGATCATTACTTATAGGATCACTCCCGTTCTCCGTATTCCTTTATTCTGGATGACGGAGATCACACATGTCCGCGACAAAGAGTACTTCATCGACGAGCAGCGCTTCGGTCCATATGCACTCTGGCATCACAAGCATTTCTTTCGTGAGATCCCCGGTGGTATAGAGATGACCGACTATCTGGATTATAAACTACCATTGGGTTTCATCGGCAATATCGCTCATTCATTATTCGTCAAAAAACAAATAGAAAGTATTTTTGAATTTCGCCGCCTCACACTCCTTGAGCGGTTTGGTGCGCTTTAAGCTTTTTGCGATTTGGTCTTCCTGCATTTCTCGCTACAGTACTTCACCTGGTCCCACATCATTTCCCACTTCTTCCGCCATATGAAAGGCTTGCCGCAGTGCAGGCATATTTTTTCGGGGATCTCGTGTGTCTTTCGCATTTGATGTGTATTAAGCCCCCTTTAGGGGGTTTGGGGGTCAAGCCGTCACCTGTTTGAAGATGTCCTCCAGAGAGAATTCTTCTTTCTGTAGCCCCAGCAAGGTAAGGTCTTTATTCTTGGCAAAGTAAAATATCTCTTCGCGGAGATCGGACTGGCCGTTTGACACAAAGCTCCACTTGCCGTCCTTCAATTCCTGAAAATCCTTCAATCCCTTGATCTGCGCGAGTTGCGCGCGGTCGAGCTTCTGCTTAAACTCCGCTATCACCGTCACTTCATTATTGAGTTTATGCTGCAGGTGCTCGGTGGTGTCATTGGCTACGATCTTGCCTTTGTTGATGATGATTACGCGGTCAGCCACTGCCTGTACTTCCTGCATGATATGCGAAGAGAAGATCACCGTCTTGTCACGGCCGAGTTTGCGGATCAGCTCGCGTATCTCGATGAGCTGGTTAGGGTCGAGGCCTGATGTCGGCTCGTCGAGTATCAGCACCTCTGGGTCGTGGAGCATGGCCTGGGCCAGTCCCACACGCTGCTTGTACCCTTTAGATAGCTGGCCGACTATTTTCCTGCGCTCTGCAGTGAGGCCGGTCACTTCTATCATCGTCTCTATGCGTTCTTTGGTTCTGTCGCCGAGCTTGTGCAGTCCTGCCATGAACTCGAGGTACTCATACACATACATGTCGTAGTAGAGTGCATTGCTCTCAGGCAGGTAGCCGATCTTCTTGCGCACCTCCATTGGCTCGGCTATCGTATCATGGCCGCAGACCCAAGCCTGTCCGGTGGTCTGAGGGATGAAGCAGGTCAGTATCTTCATCGTGGTAGACTTGCCCGCACCATTAGGCCCGAGGAAGCCCAGCACCTCACCTTTGCTTACTTCAAATGAAATATCATCTACTGCCTTCTGCTGGCCGTAGAGCTTAGTTAGATTAGAGACTTTTATTGACATTCAGCAAATGTAATGATTTGAAAATTTGAAGAATTGAAAATAAAATACAAAAACCTGTTGCGATTGTAATCCTCTTGTCATACTTTTTTGCCCCTTTTCAAGGGTGCAGAAATTTTCACTTATGTATTACAAAAATTTCTTTTTTACCACCTTAACCCCCCTTTTTNNATTAAAATATGCATAATTGAATTTAGTTTTGCTTTAATTAATTACTAAATGTAAATATAGCTAATTCAGACTTAATATCCAAATCGCCCCGCGCCATTCCCCGTAAATATAAACTGCTAAAAAGTCTTATTTTTGAGAATGGCTGATAAAAAGGGGCATATCAAATATTGGCTGGATGGTGCTGAG
>PLSN01000257.1 GCA_003165135.1 Bacteroidota bacterium | reverse complement strand
CCTATAGAGAGCTCCATGTCCGATGTGCAGCATACATGCCCATTCAGTTTGATCTCGAGCGTAGGGTTTTCGAGCATGATCTGTAGTAGTGCCTTTAAGGTCGGCAAACTTTCCTCCAGTAGGGTTGTTTCGTTGTTTACGAAGTTGAGGTTTTTCAGCACTAGTTGCTGCCCCACCTTCAGGTCTGCGATAGATGTATTAGCATCAAATTTCTTGACAGTTTCGGGCACATTTGGGGGATTGAAAGTGGTGCTTACGAGTATCTCTGCCCTGCGGTTTTTGGCCAGGCTTCTCCGGTCGCGGCCCGGGGCTGCGGGATTAGCCTCTGCGAAACCATTCCTGATCATGCTGTCGCCATTGACCCCGTGGCTGTATAGATAATCAAATACGCTGCCTGCACGGTGCATAGCGAGTGTGATATTGTCCGGGTGTGCGCCGGTGCTGTCGCAATAACCATTTATCGTAATGCGGTACCTTTTTAGTTTTTGGATCTGTGCTGCCAGTGAGTCGAGTGTTTTGATAGCCTTTGGCAGGAGGATGCTTTTGCCGGGATCGAAATACACGATTGCCTTGCTTTGCGCAGAAACAAAGTGTAAAGCGATAAAAAACAGAAAGCTGAGAAATGCTTTTCTCATGTTGGCGGTTTTATGTTTAACGCCTTATCAAGGAATATTATTTTGTATATGCAAAAATCATGATTTTTGCCAAACTATGAGAGAATAAAAAAGCTACGTACATTTACACTAAACAAGGTCTATGAAATATCTTCTTTTGTTTATTGTTTCATTTTATGGGAGCAAGGGGTTTTCACAACTTGATACCATACAATGTAGTGACCAATTTCCTTCATACATTAATGATGCAAAATATCTGGCCTTGCGCGTGATAGACTCGGCTAATAGTTCATATGTTGATTCAGTTATTATCCCTGCTTCTTATTACATCCCTATTTTGAGAGATTTAAATGCTATTGAGCAGTATGGCAGTTTTCGTGTCAATTCACAATACCCATACTTTAACACTATTGATTCAATTTTCGGCATATTAGATGTACATGCCCGTGCGGAGGCGCAGGCGTCGATCATAGCGGTGACTACCAATGGGAGCACGGGATGGGTAGAGAATATATTTAATGATAGTATTTATTCAGGCAATGATACTATTGATAATCTCGCTTATCAATATGGGCTCTACTATTCTTCACCTTATGTAGTGTATGATATGTATAATTTTAGTGTTAATGCCACATATCCGATCAATATGACACCTATAGTAAATACGATCTCGACCATGGCAGAAACTTATGCTACCTATGGTGAGCTGATAGGAGATGCGAGTGATATTTATTTGGTAGACTCAGGTTATGTCCGGCATTATACATTTAGGTATGGAGGTGGTGATTGCCCTTCAGGATGTGATATAAACTATTATTGGAAATTTTCTGTTTATTCTGATTGTATAGTACAGTTTGATACGAGTTATTATTCTGATTATACCCGTATTGGTGTTCAAAATATTAATGCCGGAAAACTGAATGTATATCCAAATCCAGCTTCAGAAAAAGTAACTGTTGAATTTGCCGATAATAAACATAATGGGACTTTGCTGAAACTATATGGTATAAGCGGATCGCTAATACAACAGATCAATATAAGTTCACCAAAAGTGGAATTGGACATTTCAGGGATCGCCCCAGGTATCTATGATATAGAATTAGCGTCTTCTGATCTAACCATTCACAGGAAACTGGTAGTGTATTAAAGAAAGTTCTTTTCCTGTATCTTAAATCACAAACGCTCCATTCCTGTATATCACCTCGCCATCGGCTATGATCTCACCTCCGGCTTTCATATCGGTGATCATGTCCCAGTGTACAGCTGATTCATTTTTGCCGCCGCATTGTTTGTAGGATTGGCCGACGGCCATGTGTATACTACCACCTATCTTTTCATCAAATAAAATATTGCGCGAAGTGCGTTGGATATTCATATTGGTACCTACTGCTACTTCGCCCCATCTGCGTGCACCCTCTACGGCGAAGACTTTGTCCAAAATATCCTGTCCTTTTTCTGCTGACCATTTTACGATCAGTCCATCCTTCACCTCGAGGCGCACGCCTTCGACGTCTTTGCCCATATAGATGGTCGGATAGCTGAAGTATGCCCAGCCATTCACGCTGTCCTCCACGNNACTGAATACCTCACCGCTCGGCATATTAGCTCGGCCATCAGAGTTGATCCATTTGCGACCTTTCACAGAGAATGACATATCGATGTTCGGGCCTCTGTATTCTACTCTATCTGCCCTGTCGAGGCGGTCTACATAGGCTTGTTGTTTAGCTCTTACTTCGAGCCATTTGGCCACAGGGTCCTCATCATAGAGATAGCATGACTGATAGACGAAGTGCTCATACTCTGCGAGTGTCATCCGTGCATCGTCTGCACCCGCCTGTGTAGGATACTGGCAGAGCCCCCGGCGCATAGCACCGGAGCCGATGCGGTCAAAATATATTTTATTGAGCACTGCCTGAGACTGCTGATGGAGTTTGTATTTCTCTTCATCTACCGGTTCTTTTTCTCCATCGCCTCTGGTGAATGGTGCACGGATATTGAGATAGCAGTCGAACTGCTCAAATGCCAGCTTTTTTAATGGATTGGGTGCTGTGAGCTGATGCTCCTGTCCATATTCGAGCACCAGGTCTCCGAGGCCATTGAGCTCTATATTGAAGTATGGTATACCCCCCGCCAGATAAGTGGCTTTGGCAACTTCCAGCAGCAATGGTTCTGCCAGATAGGAGGCATTGATATATACCTGATTGCCTTTTTCCACAGCGAGGCAATAATTCACCAGCAGGTTCGCATATTTTTCTATCAAATTTGACATGTGTGCAATTTTACAAATCGAATATACAATAACTAATAAAGACGCTTATCAAATGAGATTTTGTATTTCATTATTCTGCCCATTCTGAAAATCCTTAAATTCTGGTAATGCTATTTCAAACAAATAAGAAAGAATCAAGTTACTCGGCCTGGTACAGGCGCTCAATAAACTTCTGGCCTTGTATCTGGTGCAGCGGAGGCTGGATCACTTTTGTGTCAGGTGATTTCCAAGAGCTGCATGTCAGGCTGAAGCTCGGTATCCGTACCCGAAATCGCGTAGGCACGATCTACGGCGGAAGCATCTACTCTTCTGTTGACCCTTACTTCATGCTTATGCTCATGCAGATATTGGGTAAAGACTATGTAGTGTGGGACAAAGGCGCTTCGGTCAAATTTATCCGACCTATCACCGACCCGGTCAAGTGCCGCTTCCTGATCAGCAATGAACTGGTAGAAACGGTAAAGGCTCAGATCGCAGCCAATGGACAATATGTGTTTGAGCTGCCCCTGCAATACGAAGATGACAATGGTAAGGTCTATGCCACCTTCATTAAAACAGTCTACACTGCCAGCAAGGAATACTATAAACAAAAGAAGGCGGCGACTAACCCCCAAACCCCCTAAAGGGAGCTTTAATGAAAGTTCCAAGGCTGTTAAAGCCCCCTTTAGGGGGTAGGAGTAAATTTGGCCTGAGCTGATTTGGAGATTTGCAATACTCTTGGAGATTCTGCTATATTTGTCCACCTTATTACTAATTTTTAACCCTATAATTAACCAATTATGGCTTACAAAGTTTCAAATAGAATGATCGCCCTGGCGCTGGCATGCCTCGTGATGTTGAGCTGTGGCAAGAAAGCCGGCAAAAATGAGGTTATTATCCATGAGCTATCAGATACGGATATGCTCAACCCGACCAACTACCAATCTGCTGATGCAGGCTATTACCTGGCCCAGATATTTCAGGGGCTTTGGAGTATCAATCCGACCAATCTGAAACTGGAGCCTCTCCTCGCCAAGGCGCTGCCTATCGAAGAATATGACTCTGCAGCAGACTTGCTGAAATATACCTGTGAAATAAGGGATGAGGCTAAATGGGACAATGGCACACCCATCACTGCAGCTGATGTGGTATTTAGCCTGAAAATGTTTAAGGCCCCGGTCATAAGCAATGAACCAAAACGTCCATACTATGAAATGATCAGTGATGTGATCACCTACCCGGAAAACCCTAAAAAATTGACCATCGTTTGCAATAAAAAATATATTCTGGCCAAATATGTCTGCGGAGATTTTTTTGTGATGCCGAGGTATATATATGATCCGAAAAACATGATGGAAAGTATCAGCATCAAGGATATCAATACTGACGCTGCCAAAGTAGCCGAAAACCCTACTATGAAGGCATTCGCGACAGAATATAACTCTGAGAAATACCAACGCGAAAAAGGCTATGTGGTGGGCTCAGGTCCATATGAATTTGATCAGTGGGTCACCGGCCAAAAAATAGTTCTGGTAAAAAAGAAGAACTGGTGGGGAGATAAGTTTATGGAGAATGAATATCTCTTCAAAGCGTATCCTGACAAGCTCATATATAAGGTGATCAAAGACCAGACTGCAGCGCTGACGGCACTCAAAGGCCAGCAGGTAGACGTCATGTATGGTATCAAAGCCAAAGATTTTGTAGAGCAACTGCAAACCTCGGACAAAGCCAAAGAAAACTACAACCTGAACACTCCATTGTCCATGGGCTTTTATTTTTTCGGCATGAACATGCACAACCCGAAATTTGAAGATGTCAGGGTCAGGCAGGCACTCGCACACCTAGTCGATGTGGAGAAAATAATCCATGTGATCGGATATGATCTCGGTCAGCGTGTCAACGGACCTATCAATCCATACAAGAAGGGTGCTTTCAATGATACTATCAAACCATATGACTACAATGTCGAGGAAGCTAAAAAGTTACTTGCAGATGCGGGCTGGAAAGATAGCAATGGCGATGGCACTATCGATAAAATGATAAATGGTAAACTCACTGAGTTTAATATCACATTCACTTACAATGCCGGCAATGACATGCGCCGTGATGCGGCACTGATATTCAAAGAAGCGGCTCGTCAGGTAGGTATCAATGTAGATGTAGTACCACAGGAGTGGTCTATGTATATCGCCAATCAGAAGAAGCATAATTTTGAAATGTTCTATGGTGGATGGATAGGCTCACCTATACCTGACGACCTCAAGCAGATATGGCATACCGAGTCAATCAATGGAGGAAGCAACTACGTATATTTCGGTAATCCGGAGACAGATAAACTGATAGATGAGATAAAGGGCGAACTCAATGAGGACAAACGCAACAATCTGTACCGCAAATTCCAGGAGATAATTCACGACCAAAGCCCTTATATTTTCCTCTATTCTCCCAAAGAAAGGATCGCTATTGCCAAGAAGTTTACTAAGGGCGCTGAGACATTCATCGTTCGTCCCGGATTCAATGAAGCTGCCTTTCAGCAATAACAACAATAGAGCAGCATAGAGAATGAAGCCAGTAGATGTCAAGGTAAGCAAGGAAACCGTCGACGGAAAAAAAGAAACCAATATCACAATTTCGTTTCCGCTTTTCGGATACGTGGTAAGAAGGATATTTATCTTTCTGCCTACCCTTTTTGCCATATCACTGATCACATTTATCCTGATCTCGGCAGCACCCGGTGACCCCGCCGAGACCATGCTGAATTTAAATAGCGGAGAAGGGCAGGTATCAAACAAATTGGCTACTGACAAATCATATCAGGACCTGCGTATCAAACTCGGATTGGATCTGCCTGTATTTTACTTCACTCCGGGCAGTCTGGCATCATGCGATACACTCAACCGTATAGCTAAAGCAGAGCAGCGGGAGACCCTGGAGCGGATGATATATAATTATGGTGACTGGAAGCAAATAGAGCGATACTATAGCAGCCTCTGCGCCTTTGATATTGCTGTGCTTAGTACAGCAAAAGATTCTGCCAGCGCAACTTCCCTTATTGAGCTTCGGAATAATGTAGGTAAACTATATCTGCAGACTGATGCAAAAAGCATTAATGACATATTGCTAAAGTGCAATATGCTTATCAAAAGCAGCCCGTCATTTGCCGGACTTAATACAAGTCTGAGTGCTGTTCAGGCCTCGATCGACCTTGTTACTACTCAGGCCACTACCTGGCGCAGATTTGTCCCTGTCATACATTGGAACGGTACACACAATCAGTATCACTTATGGCTATTCGGCAATGCTAAATGGCTTGGTACAGAGACCGATCCTACAAAGACCAAAGGATTTATCAGAGGTGATTTTGGTATCTCTTTCTTTTCAAAACGTCCCGTGAGTTCTGTGATATGGGACGGCCTATGGATCACCATGCTGATCAGTGTATTTATTATTC
>PLSN01000326.1 GCA_003165135.1 Bacteroidota bacterium | reverse complement strand
CGGAGATATCAGTAAGGGATCTGTTCGCCCGAAGCTGGACTGGACCATAGAAAAAGTCGATAACTGAGTGCTCTGAAAAAGGAGTGAATATATATAGTCAAATAAAATTGCTTCGCTATATTTACGCATAACGGGCTAATTAAAAATTGTTTAGCTTAGGTCATTATACTTCATACATGCAAGTCCCCTTCATATCGTTTAAATCCGCTCACGACAAGATCTCAAAAGAGCTATTGGAGAAGTACAGCGCCTTGATCGAAAAAGGTGATTTCATTTTAGGAGAAGAGGTTAAAAAATTTGAACGGGAATATGCCCACTTTTCGCAAACCAAGTACTGCATAGGCATCAGCAATGGACTCGATGCGCTAAAGATCTCACTGCGCGCACTCGGTATAGGAAGCGGGGATGAGGTAATCGTGCCGGCGCATACCTATATCGCATCGATCTTTGCGATACTGGAGGTTGGCGCCACTCCCATATTAGTAGATCCGGACCGGGAGACTTATAACATAACTGTCGCCACTATCGCTCCTGCCATCAGCGGGAAGACCAGGGCAATCATACCCGTACATCTCTATGGCCAGCCATGCGATATGGAGGATATCCAAAAATTAGCCACGGTACATTCACTGAAAATAGTCGAAGACAATGCGCAGGCGCAAGGTGCCAGCTATAGAGGAAAAAAAACCGGCAGCTTCGGCCATATCAATGCCACTAGTTTTTATCCCTCCAAAAATCTCGGAGCCATGGGCGATGCAGGAGCCATCACGACAGATGATGAAGGCCTATATCAAGCAGCGCAAACATTGAGAAATATGGGCTCTGAGATCAAATATTATCACGAGGTGATCGGTTACAATGCTCGCCTTGATACGTTGCAGGCCAGTGTGTTAAATAGCAAATTGCCATATCTGTCGGAATGGAACTATCAGAGACATAAGGTAGCCTCGAAATATTTAAAAAATCTGAAGGACTGTACCTCTGTATCACTACCCAAAACGATCCCTTATGCAGAACACGTATATCATCTCTTTGTGATTCGCCATAGCGACCGAGAGAAACTCCAGCATTACCTGCTCCAGCATGGTATCCAGACACTCATACACTATCCAGTGGCCACTCATCTGCAGCCTGCACTCAGGCATCTGGGATATAAAAAAGGAGACCTGCCTGTGACAGAGGAAATAACAGAGACATGTCTGAGCCTTCCGATCTTTCCGGGTCTTTCTGATGAGCAAATTAATTTTGTATCAGAGAAAATAATAGCTTTCGACAAATAATTCAATCAATAAGCAATGGTGATCGTCAGTGGTTTTAAAAAAGATATAGAATATAAACAATGCACCCAATGTATTTGTGATACTACGATTCCGGCTTTAGAGTTTGATGACAATGGCGTCTGCTCCCTCTGCTATATGCACGACCAGTTTGATGCGGCATTTCCTAACGATGAAAGAGGTGCGCTCGCTCTGGAGAAAAAATTTAAGAAAATAAAGAAAGGTGGAGCCGGCAAAAAATACGACTGCGTGATCGGGATCAGTGGCGGTCGGGACAGTATCTATCTGCTATATCTCGCAGTGACCAAATGGAAATTGCGACCTCTGGCAGTGCATTTCAATGATGGTTTTGACAACCCCGTAGCCGGTGAGAATATGCTGAATGCTGTGCGAAAACTGGGTGTCGAGCTACGCACTATTACCTCGGATTTTAGAGAGTGCAAGGACCTCAAGATCACAGATATCAAGGCCTCTACACCACTGCTCAATAACGGAACAGATGTGGGCATCGGTGCCTCTCTCTACGGAGTAGCGTACAAGGAAGGGATCAAACATATTTTGTTCGGGCAGAGTTTTCGTACTGAGGGTGTCAGGCCTCTGGCATGGGCATACTTCGACGGAGATCATCTGCGCGGCATACATAAGCAGTTTGGGAAATATCCGCTAAAAAAATGGAAGCCCGAAGAACCGGGATTCAATCTAGGCATCAAGGAAATGTTTTTCTATACTGTGATAAACGGGATCAGGGTTCACTCTCCATTATACAACTATCCATACATTAGGGAGGAGGCAGGCGAGATCCTGCAATCCGAACTCAGCTGGGTATATCCTGGGGCCCACTATTTCGATGATCTTTATTGGGCATTGATCAGTCACATACATCGCACTAAATTCAATATCCATTTTCGCATCATTGAATATTCTGCACTCATCCGGAGCGGACAGATGACTAGAGAAGCTGCGCTGTTTAAGGCGCAACTTCCCTATCAGATAGAAGACCCCAAGGTCATATCGCTCTGCATCAAAAGGCTTGGGATCACCCAAAGCGAATTTGAAGAGATGATTAAATCACCACCAAAGAACTGGTGGGACTATCCAAACAGTTATAAATGGATGAAATTGGCACAATTACCTATTTTCACCCTTACCAAACTGGGTATATTCACTCAGGTAGTTTATGACAAATATTTCACAATCAAATTCAGATAAAGTATGCGCATAGGGATGGCTCAGCTGTTGGTGGAAGGAGGCGAACCGGAGCGCAATCTGGAGCGTGCAGCGAAACTCATCCGTCGGTCCAAAGCAGAAAAATGCGATCTGGTCCTGCTACCTGAGACGCTCGATCTGGCATGGACACATCCATCTGCACTCAAAGAAGCAGAGCCAATTCCCGGCAGGTTTTCTGATTTCTTCTGTCAGCTCGCTGCAGAGATAAAAATATGGCTATGTTTGGGCCTGACAGAAAGGAAGGGAGAAAAAAGACACAATACGGCTATCCTCGTCGATGATGCCGGCTTGATCATTCATCGGTATCATAAGATCAATCTGCTGGAAGTTGAGTTTCCATTTTATGAGCCAGGCCAGTCTTTGACAGTAGTTGAAACCCAATTCGGCAATATCGGCATCAATATTTGTGCGGATAACTACATTCATTCCATCCACAATGCACACATGCTCGCACGTATGGGTGCTCAGATCATACTCTCTCCTTCCTCCTGGACTGTAGACCATTTTGTGACCGAAGAAATGGACCCCTACAAAGACAAATGGATCAAACCACTACAGGAAGTCGCCGAACTATATGATATCCCATTCCTAAGTGTAACAAGCGTTGGATACATAGTAGGTGGTCCATATGAGGGGAAGAAAATGATTGGCTGCTCTCTGGCGGTCAATAAGGAGGGCATTATCGCCCAGGGTGAGTTCAATGAATTTGCCGGAGACCTTAAGGTAGTAGATATCACTATCAAACCGCTGCGCTGCAAGGGCGTTCAATTTGATGACTTGGAAAAAGCAAGAAAGAAATGATGATTCTGGGGATAAACGGAGGGTTCAGACAGGGATATCAAGATGTCAGCGCTTGTCTGATTAGGGACGGAGAGCTCATAACAGCAGTAGAAGAGGAAAGGCTAAGTAGGGTTAAATTCTCTGCTGGAAGGCTTCCCTATCTGTCTGTGCTGGAAGTACTTAAAATAGCCGGAATCTACATTGAAGATATCTCTGTCGTGGCATATCACGGCTCGACCTGGGAGTCCGAGATCGATATCCGATTGCAGGAATATTTTCAAAATCACTTTGGATATAGCCCGCCGATCAAAAGATACCATCATCATTCATGTCATGCAGCAGCGAGTTTCTTTTCTTCGGGTTTCAGAGAGAGCTTGATATTCACAATGGACAATTCCGGTGACGGCGTCTCTACTCAGATCGCTATAGGGCGAGACACAGACATAGAGATTATAAAGCGCTTCGAGCGGCCCAATAGCCTAGGGCTTTTCTACTCTCTGGTGACTCAGTTTTGCGGCTTTACCAAGGATAGTGATGAATATAAACTCATGGGCCTCGCAGCATATGGCGACAGGACTAAGCATGATTTCTCTTGGCTTATAGATTTCAGGAATGAAGAGCTTAAAATCAATACAGAATACATTCATAGTGTAGCGCCCAAAGCTCCCTCACTCCATAGAGATGAGATGATATTCAATGCCCTTTTCGCAGATAAAATCGGCCTCCCAAAAAGACTGGCTCATAATCCCATCACGCAGGAGTATAAGGATATCGCCGCTTCCGCACAGGCCCATCTTGAAAACCTTGCTCTTAGAATAGCAGGACAATATCTGCGCAAATCAGGGCAGAAGAATCTCTGTACAGCAGGCGGGGTAGCACTCAACTGCCTGANNCCTGATGAGCCAGCGACTGATGAATGAACTGCCGATTGACAATCTCTTTGTGCAGCCAGCCTCAACAGATGCGGGGATATCCCTGGGTGGCGCATGGCTCGCATGTTTGAATGCGGGTATCAAACCTGTCACTCCTACAAATGCATTCCTGGGAAATGCATACACTGATGAGGAAATCAAAACTGTTCTGGATATCTGCCAGACCCCTTATCAAAAAATAGGCGATCCATCTGAGGTGGGTGCAGAGCTACTTGCGCAAAACAAAGTCATAGGATGGTTTCAGGGCAGAATGGAGTTTGGGCCTCGGGCACTAGGCAACAGAAGTATCCTCGCCAATCCCTCAACCAAAGACATCCAGTCCATCGTCAACAGGAAAATAAAATTTCGCGAGGGCTTCAGGCCTTTNNGGTGCAAGCGTTTTAGAAGAAGACATACATACTCTTTTTGATGGCAGGATGCCCACCGCACCATACATGAACGTAAACTATCAGACAAAAAAAGATAAGCTCCTATCGCTAAGCGGAGTGACCCATGCAGATGGTACCTGCCGTATACAAACTGTCAATCAAAAGCAAAATCAACTTTACTATAATTTGCTTATGGAGCTCAAAGCGAAAACAGGAGTTGGTGTTTGCCTCAATACATCTTTCAACCTGAAATACGAACCTATTGTATCCACACCACAGCAGGCCATTGCTACTTTCTTTGCCAGCGGACTGGATGCTCTTATCATCGGAAAATATCTGGTCAAAAAATGACGGTCGAGTTTATAAGGAAAGATCAGTTGCCAGCTTCCATATCCTGTATTTGACGCGATCGATGATGCCGGGGATGTTATAGAGTTCTTGTGCTTTGATTCCATGTCTATACTTTCTGAGGTTGTACAGATATTGATTGAACAAAGGCGCTAGGATCGGCTCTTCACCTTCAGCTATAGCCCTCATTGTAGTGCCATTGAAATGCACGAATATGAGTGGATTGCTGTCATCCAAATAGACCTTGCCATCCCTTTCAGATCTTGAGATCAGGGTCTTATTCCATTCTGCGACATTGCAGCCTTTGTGGCGGATGATATATGCCCTCTCATTCATTACAGGAATGAGGTCAAGATATTTCTGGTCATCGAATATACCCCGCAGGGGGTTTTTCTCACAGCGGTAGGCACAGCACTCAGCCCACCATGTCAGGTCTTTGATTGCATTTTTATTCACGCCGATGAAACCCGCATTATAGAGCCCTACCTTGAAATTCGCCTCTAGCCAGTTTTGATCCTTATTTGGATTGCGCGGGTAGTGATGCGGAGTCAGCAAAAAATCATAGCTGTCCAGCAGGTCAAAAATAAAGGTATAATCTCCACAAAAGTAAATGTCATTGTCTGTGTAGACGACCTTGTCAGCTTTTTTTTCAAGTAAGTAGCTAAGAAAAATGGGTTTAAAGCTCCATCTTAATTTATCCTTTGATGAGTTGTATTTTGAAAGGATGGTCCTCGCTGAAGGCATATCGGACAGGTCAGCAAGACTATAAAAAGCGATGTTCTCATCAAGAATATCCTGTGGTTGCTGATCAACGCAGAGTACATGCATAAACGAATCAGCCTGAATCGCTCTTATAGAATCAAAGAGCGTCCAAGTCTTAAATAAATGATCTGCCGTCGTAATGGTACAGAAATGATTCATCCCTTCAAAGTTATGGATTTTATCTATACACCTTGCATCAGACTGTCCTATGGTCCGCTCTTAGCGAAGCTTGATGCGCTGGATTAACTCCTCCTGCCCCTTCCGCTTTTTGCTGCCCTCAGGATCAAGAATACTGCCTGCCTCCTCTTTCATCTTATTATTGAGTGCATCAAAGACCGATATCTCGGCTTCAGAAAAAGAAATCCAGTAATTGGCGCTGTTGCCATGGAGTCTATATCCGAAATGCTCCAGCATGTCTCCTGCTATACTTTCAAATAGATCTATATCTTCTGTAGAAAGTCTCGTGAGAAATTTATTGGAGTTTTTCTTCATTACGGGTTGAGTCACATTATTCCACATCTTGCCAGCCGTGGCTGTATGCCGGGCTTCTTCCGTCTTGTAAAAGCTAAGCACCTCATCATTAAATTTCAAACCAAGTCGCTCCAAGAGCTTTTTCATAGTATTCTCAGGCTCATGTATAAGGTCTTCATAGAAGAGGAGAATATATCTGTCAGCAGCATACTCACTGACATACTTCTCCGAATTTTCCTGATCTTGCTTCCATTGCTTTGCCAAGTGGTAAATATGTTTTTCGCCTACTATCGCCTTTCTGAAACTTGCTGCTACATCAC
>PLSN01000511.1 GCA_003165135.1 Bacteroidota bacterium | reverse complement strand
AGCTGCCTCAGCATTACTCAGTATAGTATCATCAGAAGGCGAAGGAGTGTCTTCGGCCGTGACATTTTCGCCGGTAGTGTGATGCGCAAAGAAAGATTTCTGAAATACGTTGATAATAGCAACACCGATAGTAATGGACGCATCAGCTATATTGAACACAGGCCTGAAAAACTCATAATATTCGCCTCCCCACATCGGCAACCACTGCGGAAAAATACCATGTGCGATAGGAAACCAGAGCATATCGACCACATTGCCTTTGAGAAAGCCTGCATAGCCTCCGCCTTTAGGGAAAACTGCAGCCACCCTGCCTATACTGTCTGTAAATATCAGTCCGTAAAAAGCACTATCTATCATATTGCCGATGGCACCTGCGAGGATCATAGCACCTGAGTATACCAAACCCGGATGGTATTTCTCCTTGATCAGCCTGCGGATAAGATAGATGATAAACCCGATAGCTATGAGTCGGAAACTTGACAAAAGTATTTTGCCATACTCTGTCGGCAGCTCCATGCTGAATGCCATACCTGAGTTCTCTACAAAATGTAATCTGAACCAATTGCCCAGTATCATGATCTCCTGACCTTCCATTAGATGCGTCTTGACCATTATCTTGATCAGCTGGTCCATGGCGAGCACCAGAAAAACTATCAGCACTGCATTTCTGCTTACCTTTTTGTCCATACTTAGTTGAGTTGTACGTTTATTTTTAGCGTAGCGTCATTAAATTCTATCTCATCAAACTCAGTCAGCGACTCTACCAGTTCGATCTCATTTGCCAGTATCTCACTGGCTATATAGTCGCGGTACTGTGAGAGCGCAGCAGCCAATGAGGCTTCACGAACCACTGATACTTTGATCCTGTCCAGCACCTGAAAGTCTTTATCCTTACGGAGGTTTTGTATCTTATTGACAAATTCCCTTGCAGTCCCTTCATTGCGGAGGTCTTCTGTGATCGTTACGTCAAGTGCCACAGTCAGAGGACCGTCATTGGCTACCAGCCAGCCCGGGATATCTTCGGATATGATCTCCACATCTTCTGTGGTAAGATCAAAGGCAGCACCATCTATAGTCAATTGATAAGCCTTGTCCTTGTCAAACTTCGCAATATCATCCTGCGAGAAAGCCAATATCGCTTCCTGTATCTGCTTCATCTTAGGCCCGGCTTTCTTGCCCAACGATTTGAAATTAGGTTTTGCTTTTTTCGTCACGATACCTGTGGTGTCGGTGACATATTCTATGGCCTTGACATTTACTTCACTGAGTATGTATGCTTCCACTTTCTCCAGTTGTGCCTTCATTTTCAGGTCCGGCACGGGTATCAGCACTTTGCTGAGCGGTTGACGTACCTTGATGAGTACTTTTTTGCGGAGCGATAATATCATAGATGAAAAACGGGCTGCGAGCTCCATTCTCTCTTCGAGGTCTTTGTCTATGAGTTGTTCATTTGCTTCTGTCAGATAGGTCAAATGCACTGATTCTATCCCGACACCAAGAGTTAAATTCCGATGTAACCAATCACTGAAAAACGGAGAGACCGGGCTCATGAGTTGCGCTACCACTCTCAGGCACTCATGCAGTGTCTCGTAAGCAGCCTGTTTGTCGCGAGACATGTCCCCTTTCCAAAAGCGTCTGCGCGAAAGGCGTACATACCAGTTGGACAAATGCGAATCCACGAAGACCTCGACGGCGCGTGCGGCTCTCGTAGGCTCATAGTCTGAGTAATAAGCCGTCACTTCCTTGATCAGTGACTGAAGTTTGGAGAGTATCCATCTGTCCAACTCTGTACGCTCGGATATTGGAACCAGGTTTTTCACATCAACTTTGAAATTGTCGATATTGGCATATAGTGCAAAGAAGCCATAGGTGTTATACAGTGTGCCAAAATGCGCCCTTGTGATCTCATCTATTCCCTTCAGGTCAAACTTGAGATTATCCCATGGATCGCTGTTGCGTATCATATACCAGCGGGTGGCATCAGCGCTGTATTTTTCTATGGCATCAAAGGGCTCGACGATATTGCCAAGGCGCTTGCTCATTTTGACGCCATTCTTATCCAGTAGCAAACCGTTTGACACTACATTCTTATATGCCACGGAATCAAACAGGGCTACACCTAAAACATGGAGAGTAAAAAACCAGCCACGAGTTTGGTCGACCCCCTCTGCAATAAAGTCAGCGGGGAAATTTGCTTGAAAAACATCTTTGTTTTCAAATGGATAATGCCACTGAGCATAAGGCATAGCGCCGGAGTCAAACCAGACGTCGATCAGGTCAGCTTCGCGGTACATAGGCTTACCAGAATCAGAAATCAATACCATCTCATCGACGTGTGGTTTATGAAGGTCCGTCAGGTCAGTAGATTGTTCCTTTCCGTCGGGCGATTTTATACCAGCTTTGATAGCTTTCTCTACTTCATTTTTCAGTTCTTCTATCGACCCGATACATTTTTCTTCAGTGCCATCTTCAGTGCGCCATATCGGTAGTGGCGTACCCCAATAGCGAGAGCGAGATAGATTCCAGTCCACCAGGTTTTCGAGCCATTGGCCAAAGCGTCCTTCACCTGTATAGGCGGGCTTCCAATTGATAGTTTTATTGAGTTCTATCAAACGGTCCTTGATCGCAGTGGTCTTGATAAACCAGCTATCAAGCGGATAGTAGATCACCGGCTTGTCAGTACGCCAGCAGTGCGGATAGGTATGCTCATACTTTTCTGATTTGAAAAGCTTATTGTCTTTTTTGAGTTTATCTACTAAGCGTATATCGACATTGAGATAGGTATCGCGTCTTTGCTTTTGTGCTTCCGCTGCTTTCTCTTCATCCGTATAATATGCTTCCTTCACATATTCGCCTGAGAATTCGCCCACACCATCTGTAAAACGGCCTTGCTCATTTACTAAAAGGAAATCAGTGACTATGCCATTTTGCTTTGCCACACGCATATCATCTGCGCCATGCACCGGAGATATATGCACGACACCTGTACCATCAGTAGTGGTCACAAAATCACCTGCAATGATGCGGAAAGCATCCCCTTTAGGCTGGGAGAACGGGAATAGCTGCTCGTACTTTACTCCAACCAGATCTTTGCCGGTACCAAGATCATGTGTCTGCTTTACTTCAAGATTATTCCATGCGAAAGTTTTTTCTAACAGGTCAGCGGCCAGGATCACACTTACTTCCTGTTTACTATAGAAGTTTACTGTCTTGACCTTCACATATCGGATACCATAGCCTACAGCCAACGCTACGTTAGATGGCAAAGTCCAGGGTGTAGTGGTCCATGCGAGTATCCTCACATCTTCGTCCGCATTGTCAAAAAGAAAAGCTGACTTATCGTCTTTTTCGACTTTGAACATTGCTACAGCCGTGATGTCCTTCACATCTCTGTAGCATCCGGGTTGATTTAGCTCTGCTGCGCTCAGGCCAGTTCCTGCCGCCGGAGAATAAGGTTGTATGGTAAACCCTTTATAAAGGAGGTTCTTTTCGTATAATATTTTCAACAAGGCCCACAGTGACTCGATGTATCTGTCATCGCAGGTCACATAGGGATGGTCCATATCGACCCAATAGCCCATTTTCGCTGTCAGGTCCTGCCATATGTCCGTATATTTCAATACATCTGCCCTGCAGTGTTTATTATACTCTGCGACCGAAATTTTGGTGCCGATGTCTTTTTTGGTAATACCTAGTTCCTTTTCGACATTCAACTCTATGGGCAGTCCATGCGTATCCCACCCGGCCTTACGCTCTACTTTATATCCTTGAAGTGTTTTGAATCGGCAAAAAAGGTCCTTTATGGTACGTCCCATGACATGATGTATCCCAGGCTTGCCATTGGCCGAGGGTGGTCCTTCGTAGAATACAAATCGCTTATCATCCGGACGAGAGGATACACTTTTTTCGAATATCTTATTATGCTCCCAAAAAAGAAGTATTTCCTTCTCCATGTCGGGCAGGTTGAGTTGAGAATATTCCGGATAGCCTTTACTGTCTTGATTTTTGGGTTTCATTGTTTGTCCTCAGATATTAACAAAAGGTCAGCCCCCGGGACTGACCTCTTTATTTCGACGGGCTAAAATAAACAAAAACCATGATTTCAGCCAATCCATACTATATCCTGCAAATGAACGTTAGAGACAGGAATTTTTGAATATTTTAGAGTTATGAAAAAGCTGGTTCCTTTATTAACCTTATTATTAATAATAGGCGGACTGTCTGCACAGCGTCCTATAGGCACGTGGGAAACATTCTTGCCATGGGGCGACGCCACCCAGGTAGCGCAAAGCGCAGATCGAATATATTGTGCCACTCCATATGCTGTATATTATATGGAAAAATCAGACGGCAGCATAGCCTTTCTGACCAAATCGACAGGCCTGAGCGATGCTGATGTGAGGCACATAGCATATAATACAGCCATGAATACGCTGGTGATCACCTATGCGAACAGCAATATAGACCTGCTCGTCAATGGTACTGACATATACAATATCCCGGATATCAAAAATGCCATTATCAGCGGCTCAAAAAATATTAACGATATCGCCATGATCGGCAGTTATGCCTATCTGGCCACAGATCTGGGCATCTCGGTACTGGACCTAAGCAAACAAGAGATCTTGTCAAACTACATAATAGGCTCGACCGGCTTGTCGGTCATAGTCAATAGCATCGCATCTGATGGGGTAAGCATATTCGCTGCTACAGCCGAGGGTGTCAAATCAGCATTGCTATCATCTCCCAATCTTCAGGATTACTCGGTATGGACAATATACGATTCAACTAAGGGATTGCAAACCGGAGAAGCTGCCAAACTGGTGGGGCAGATCAACGGAAGGTTTTATGCCGTGATACAGGATACACTTTTTGTTGATTCGAATTCCTATTTCACCAAACTGAGGTATGACACTACATGGAGCTACCAAAGTTTTTCAAATACCGGCGGCTATCTATATGCCTGCCAATGGGGCCCTTCCGGGCGGTTATTGCAGATACAGTCTAATGGAAATGATTCAGTGATCAATCTTTCCAATAGCCCGCGCCCTGGCCAAATAGTGACAGATGGGGCTACCAGCTGGATAGCGGACAATTGGAACTCACTCAATAAATACACCAATTTTGTTTACACTCAGCAGGTATATCCAGATGGGCCACCGGACAATGGAGTATTCAGAATAGCAGCAGCTAACCATGTGCTGTATCTGGCATCAGGTGGTACAGATCCCGGGTATATAACTTATAATTATGACGGCAACGGGCCGGTGATCTATGATCATGTAAAATGGCAGAATTATTCTGTCCAGGCTTATGGCCAGATAAGCAACTGTTTTGATTTGATAGATGTAGCTGTGGACAATGTGAGGAAAAAGGCTTACTACGCATCGATACAGGGTGGACTCGTAGAGGTCGACCTGGCGAACAACAATGCCATCACGAAGTATGACCCTACTAATAGTAATGGGGCTTTGGGCTACTACAATAATGAAACTTTTACTGAGATCACCGCATTGTGCCTGGACCAAAATGGCAATCTGTGGATGAGCAATAACACANNAACACAGCTCAAGCGGGTAATCCTCAAACACTCGTCCTAAAGACATTTGATAACCACTGGTCAAAGTTTACGGTGCCAAATGACAATGTCTTTGTAGTCAGAAAAATGGTCGCTGATGCAAACGGATATATATGGATGGGAGGCCGGACCTATAATAACAATGTGGTGGTCTTCAATCCCACTGATTCGCAATTCGTCAACGTCACCACTTCGGTAGGCAGCGGCAATCTGCCTAACAGCGATGTTTGGTCCATGGCTTCAGATAATGAAGGTAATGTATGGGTAGGGACAGATGTCGGTATCGGTACATTCTACTGCACCGGAAGTTTATTTTCCACACCGGGACAGGCAGGCTGTGATGCTACATGGATCAAGGTGGATCAGGGCGGCTATATAGGATATTTATTTTCGACAGAAATAGTACAAGCGATAGCTGTAGATGGTGCTGACCGAAAATGGGTCGGTACTACAAACGGGGTATGGCTCATCAGCGCAGATGGTACCCAGCAGCTCCTCAATTTTAATACCAATAATAGCCCACTGCCCAATAACTCTATAACAGATATCGCCATTGACCAACAGACCGGAGAGGTCTGGATAGGTACGGCAGACGGTCTGGTGAGCTATCAGGGTGATGCTATTCTGGGCAATACTACCAAGGGAACAGCATTGGTATATCCTAACCCTGTCCGATCTGACTATACCGGGCCTATAGCTATCAAGGGGCTCGTCGAAAACGCCTACGTCAAGATCACAGACGCGTCAGGCATACTGGTCTATCAGGGCTCGGCAAACGGCGGACAAATGATATGGAATGGAGAAGGATATAACGGCAATAAGGTCTCTTCAGGTATTTACATGGTATATGCTGATGCGGCTGACGGTTCGCAGCATAATGTAGCCAAGATCATTTTTATTAAAT
>PLSN01000372.1 GCA_003165135.1 Bacteroidota bacterium | reverse complement strand
CGCACCGTAGGAACAACATCGTTTTTCCCGTCTAAGAACCTGGGATGTTATGGTGATGGTGGTGCGATGTTCACCAATGATGATGCACTGGCCAAGAGACTGAAGATGATCGCCAACCATGGACAGACAGTGCAGTATAGCTTTGATGACATCGGCTGCAATTCTCGTCTTGACAATATGCAGGCGGCTATACTCGATGTCAAACTCAAATATCTGGATGAATACTGTGCTGCCCGTCAGAAAGTTGCTGCATTTTATGATAAAGCTTTGGCCAGCTTGAAAAATGCTAAGACGCCCGTCAGAGCTGCAAATTCGACTCATGTGTTTCATCAGTATACACTGACATTGGCAGCAGGTACGGACAGGGATGCGGTGAGAAAAACACTGGCGGACCGCGGAATACCAACGATGGTGTACTATCCGAAACCGATGCACCAGCAGAAAGCATATGCGTCACCGAGATACTCAGATCAGGATTTCCCTATCTCTATCAGGCTCGGACTATCGGTGCTTTCTTTGCCGATCCATACCGAAATGCCGCAGGAACAGCTAGATTACATCGCAAAAACAATAACTGAAGTGATCGGATAGTAGGCAGAGATACAAGCTGAAAAGCGAAGATGAAAATTCACCTATGAAAAACTCGGATACATCTATTTTTTGATATACATGGACTGTATAACAGGGATTTTGAAAACCTATTCTCGCATATTCTTTATGTTTGAAAGGATTAGAAATCAAAGCAGAGTTTTATTAAATAAATTATAAATCAAAAATGAAGATAGCAGTAGTA
Source organism: Bacteroidota bacterium (assembly GCA_003165135.1). GTDB lineage: Bacteria > Bacteroidota > Bacteroidia > Chitinophagales > LD1 > UBA1941. Next base: position 4,036 of record PLSN01000372.1, on the reverse strand, counting down.
GGTACAGGTTATGTAGGTTTGGTCACAGGCACTTGTTTCGCGGAGACAGGCAATGAAGTGACATGTATAGACATCAATCAGGCAAAGATCGATATGCTGAATAATAATCAGCTGCCGATATATGAGCCTGATCTGGATACACTTTTTGAGCGCAATAAGAAAGAAGGCAGGTTAACATTTACCACTTCACTCAAGGAGGGTATCAAAGGCGCTAAAGTTATTTTTCTCGCCCTTCCCACACCTCCGGGAGAGGATGGGAGTGCCGATTTGAAATACATTCTCAATGTATCGAAAGACCTCGGCCCGCTTCTTGACCAGTATGTCGTGATCGTCGACAAGAGCACTGTACCTGTAGGCACAGCAGACAAAGTACATGCAGAAGTCGTCAAAGGCGCTAAGGTAGAGTTTGATGTCGTGTCGAACCCTGAGTTTCTGAAAGAAGGAGTAGCCGTCGAGGACTTTATGAAGCCTGAACGTGTGGTGATAGGGACTTCGTCTAAGAAAGCTGAAGATGTTATGGCATTGCTATATGAGCCATTTGTGCGTCAGGGCAATCCGATCATCTTTATGGATGAGCGCTCTGCTGAGATGACGAAGTATGCGGCGAATTCTTTCCTAGCTACCAAAATATCGTTCATGAATGAGATCGCCAATCTCTGTGAGCGCGTGGGGGCTGATGTGGACCAGGTGCGCAGAGGTATCGGTACTGATTCCCGGATCGGCAAAAGATTTTTATTCCCGGGCCTCGGATATGGCGGCAGCTGCTTCCCTAAAGATGTCCAGGCACTGCATTTCACTGCTGCACAGAATAAATACGACTTTAGTATACTCGATGCTGTCATGAAAGTCAACTATGAGCAGCGCAAACAGTTTTTTAACAAAGTGCTGGAGAAATACAATGGCGACCTGAGCGGTAAAGTAGTAGGGCTCTGGGGCCTCGCTTTCAAGCCTAATACCGATGATGTACGTGAAGCGCCGGCATTATACCTGATTGAGGAACTATTGAAACTCGGTGCTAAGGTCAGGGCCTACGACCCGGAGGCTATGGCACATGTCAAGGCAGAGTTTGGAGATAAAGTGTATTTTGCACACGATCAGTATGATGCGCTGGAGGGTGTGGATATGCTATTGATAGCTACCGAGTGGAATACATTCCGCTCACCTGATTTTGACAAGGTAATATCGCTGATGAAGCATAAGGTGATATTTGACGGTAGAAATTTGTATCATCTGAACCATATGAAAGAACTGGGTTTTTATTATTATAGCGTAGGCAGAAAAACAATACAATAGTGGCTGAAAGAAAAAGAATATTAATAACAGGCGCTGCAGGCTTTTTGGGCTCGCATCTTTGTGACAGGTTTATTAAAGACGATTATCACGTCATTGCGATGGACAATCTGATCACAGGAGACCTCCGCAATATCCAGCATCTTTTTAAGCTGGAGAATTTTGAATTTTATCATCACGATGTATCGAAATTTGTTTTTGTGCCTGGTGCTGTGGACTACATATTGCATTTCGCATCTCCAGCCAGTCCTATAGACTATCTCAAGATACCGATCCAGACACTGAAAGTCGGCGCTATGGGCACGCACAACCTGCTAGGCCTCGCACGCGTCAAAAAGGCAAGGATGCTCGTAGCCTCTACCTCAGAAGTATATGGCGACCCTACAGTACATCCGCAGACGGAGGAGTATTGGGGTAATGTAAACCCGGTAGGACCCCGCGGTGTTTATGATGAGGCAAAAAGATATATGGAAGCCATCACAATGGCATATCATACTTATCACGGACTGGAGACACGTATCATCCGTATATTCAATACTTACGGACCTCGTATGAGGCTCAATGACGGCCGTGTACTGCCTGCATTCATAGGTCAGGCGCTTAGAGGCGAAGACCTGACCATGTTTGGCGATGGCAGCCAGACTCGCTCTTTCTGCTATGTGGCAGATCTCGTGGAGGGTATCAAAAGGCTATTGTTGAGCGATTACCATTTGCCGGTCAATGTCGGCAACCCTGCTGAGATCACAATAAAACAATTTGGCGAAGAGATATTGAAACTCACGGGCGCCAATCAGAAATTGATCACACTGCCGCTCCCGGTAGATGACCCTAAGCAGCGTAAACCTGATATTACAAAAGCACGTGAGATATTAGGATGGGAACCGAAGGTCGATCGTGCTGAAGGATTGAAGATCACACTCGATTATTTCAAGACCTTGTCAAAAGAAGAATTATTCAGCGGGCACAGAGACTTTATCAATGGAAAAAAGTAACGAATATTATGCGCATCCTTCAGCTATTGTAGATGAAGGTTGTATCATCGGCGGAGGCACGAAAATATGGCACTTTAGCCATATCATGCCTAAATGTACTCTCGGTGAGAACTGCAATATCGGGCAGAATGTGGTCATCTCTCCGGAGGTGGTGCTCGGCAATAATGTCAAGGTGCAGAACAATGTATCTATATATACCGGAGTGACCTGTGATGATGATGTGTTTCTCGGACCTTCGTGTGTGTTTACCAATGTGACAAATCCACGCAGTGCTATCGTTCGCCGCGGGCAATATGCAAAAACTCATGTAGGAAAAGGTGCGAGCATCGGTGCCAATGCCACTATCGTGTGCGGCCATGATATCGGGCAGTATGCCTTCATCGGTGCGGGTGCTGTGGTGACGAAAAATGTTCCTGACTTTGCACTCCTCGTCGGCAATCCGGCCAAACAGGTAGGATGGATGAGTGAATACGGGCATAAATNNGTATTTCTTAAAAACACCAAACCAACTATAGATACTTTATGTACCAACAATTATTAAATAAGGAAAAGAAACTGGCAGTGATAGGACTGGGCTACGTAGGCCTGCCGATAGCATTGGAATTTGCAAAGCAAATATCAGTGATCGGTTTTGATATCAATCCTAAACGTGTCGAAATGATGCGCAATGGCGTTGACCCAAGCAATGAACTGGAGAAAGAAGCTTTCGCGGGATGTGATATACATTTTACGGCTGATCTTGAGGATCTGAAGCAGGCGTCATTCTTCATAGTGGCGGTTCCTACTCCGGTAGATGTACATAATGTGCCTGATCTGAAACCTGTGCTGTCTGCCTCACGCACCATCGGCAAAGTGCTCAAGAAAGGCGACTATGTGGTATTTGAATCTACTGTCTATCCGGGATGTACGGAGGAAGACTGTCTCCCGGTGATGGAAGAAGTATCAGGATTGAAACTTTTCAAAGATTTTAAATTAGGCTACTCGCCTGAGCGTATCAATCCGGGTGATAAAGAACATACACTGACTAAAATAACTAAAGTAGTATCAGGTTGTGATGCAGAATCACTTGATACTATAGCCAAAGTATATGAGATCGTGGTCAAAGCCGGAACACACCGCGCCAGCTCTATCAAAGTAGCAGAAGCTGCCAAGATCATAGAGAACACTCAGCGCGACGTCAATATCGCATTGATGAATGAGCTGTCTTGTATCTTTGATAAGATGGGAATAAACACCTATGAAGTATTGCAAGCTGCAGGGACCAAGTGGAACTTCCTCAAGTTCTTTCCTGGGCTCGTGGGCGGCCATTGTATCGGTGTCGATCCATACTATCTGACATACAAAGCTGAGTCACTCGGATATAAATCCGAAGTGATACTCGCCGGTCGTCGTATCAATGATGATATGGGTGCTCGCATAGCTAAAAAGCTGGTGCAGCAGCTCATTCAGCAGGACAAAACGATAGCACATACTAAAGTACTGGTGATGGGCGCAACGTTTAAAGAAAATGTCTCCGACATCAGAAACTCAAAAGTGGTCGATGTGATCAAAGCACTGAAAGATTTCTCCGTACAGGTGGAAGTGACCGATCCGTATGCCGATAGTGAGGAGTTTCACCATGAATATGGTATCGACCTGACACAAAATATAGCCAATGACTATGATGCAGTGATCGTGGCGGTCAATCATGATAAGTTTGCAGCATACGATGAAGCATACTTTAAGTCTATCCTCAAACCGGACGGCATACTCGT
>PLSN01000351.1 GCA_003165135.1 Bacteroidota bacterium | reverse complement strand
CGAACAAAAAGAAGAAAATCAATTTAATATACCACGATGGGTATAAAAAATGGCCGCCCTTTCGGAACGACCACTTTTGAACCTATGAAAACGTAGGGTGAAAATAATACTTTTAGGGAAATCAAAGAGAATGGGAACTTTTTTTACCGAAAAAAACTCCCATTTAACCGTTAAATAGGATGTTTAAACATTGGCCGGCCGACTTTGGCTTTCTTTTTCTATTGGCAGGTTGATAGTGACCTTAGTCCCTTTGTTTTCTTCACTATCCAGATTTATTTCACCTTTATGAAAATCAACTATCATCTTGACTGAGTGGAGCCCTATGCCATTTCCCTCCACTCCATCATGAAACCTGGTAAATATGGAAAATAATTTATTTTGGTATCTGGACAGATTTATACCTGAGCCATTGTCTGATACTATGATCTGGGCATTACCATTTATCTCAATAGCATTGATCTCAATAACAGGTGCACGGTCAGGATGTTTGAATTTGATAGAATTGCTCACCAGATTAAAAACTATTGCTTTTAGAAAAGTATGATGAATCCTAACCTGAAGCCCTTTTTCGATGTCCACACTGATCTGTGCTCCGCTGGTTTCAATCGGGCCATTTAGCATTTCCAGTACATCCTTCACTACCTGCGCGACAGATACTTTATCAGAGGCAAAATCCCTCGATATCAGATTTTTTCGAAGCTGCAGGATGCTATTAAGAGCTACACTGGTACTCTTCATCTGCTCTACTATCTCTTTGATCATTTCAAATGGCGCTTCATAGCCAGGCACTANNAACTGACATAAGCCAGCTGCTCCAGATACTGAGTAGAGTTTTCGACCATCTTTAGAGCCGCGCTCAGTTCTTTGTTTATATGTAGCAGACTGAGATCGCTGTTGACTATTACTATGCCATCGGGTAAACCCATTGTATCATTCACTGTCATAATGGAAGCCAGCACATATGTATTCTTGCCGCGCCTGGTGACCTGTTGTGCTTCACCTTTCCATGAGCCTTGACCCTGAAACTGAGAGATCATCTCCTCCTCAGTGACATAAGGGTAAGTACTGGTATATAGTTCCCGGACATTTCTGCCTATTGCGTCAGCAGCTTTTATATCATACATTTTTTCCGCTGCTTCATTCCAGCTCCGTACCTTAAAGTCAATATCTGTAGTAATAATCGCATTAGGAGACAGCTCCAATAATGCTGCCTGATTGGCGAGTGCCAGTTCATATTTCTTTTTATGGTCAATATTCACAATTGAGCCTACTACCCTGATCGGGCGGTGAGTATCTTTCTCAAACTGGGCTTCGCCACTGCCCAGAAACCATTTGTACTCATTGGATTTACTCCGCATGCGATATTCGACCTCCNNCCTCCATATCCGTACGAGTACCAGCTAAATAATCTTTAAGTACTTGAGCTACCTTTACCCTATCATCAGCGTGTATCAGGTCATTCAGGTTTGCAGAAGAAGCAGGGATCTCATCATTCTTATATCCTAGCAACTGATAATATCGCGGTGACCACCATTGTTCATCTTTGTTCACATCTTTCCATTTCCAAAGACCTGCAGTAGTACCGGCTATCACCAGTTCATGGAGATTACTTATCTCCCGTAATTTTTTCAGCCAGATCGTAAATAGATAAAGTAATCCGTATATTACAATATAGACTCCCGCCCCAATGGCCCATAGTACAAGAAATGTGACCGGTGATACTGTAGAGCCGATGGCTGCAGCTATGCCGATATAAAGCAGCCCAAATGCCCCATATACTAATATTACATTTGGCTCCTGCTCAAAATAAAATATAATAACTAGGAGAAGTGTCACCANNAACTGCTGAGACTAATATTAATCCGGCGATGAAGAGTAATAGAAGCTTTTTATTTTTATTTTTTCCCATCCAAGTCACAATATATACAAATAAAATAAAATACAATTTGACAACTATAGCTAGCTAAATTCTTGTCCCACAAAAAATACAATGCAATGATTATTAAAAAAATAGCATAAAAGCGAATATATCAATAAAAAGCAGGTGGCAACAAAACCTCATATAAAAAATCTCATANNCTTAAGTGTATTTGTCACCGGATCTACTTCTGTTTTATAATCCTTGGCCCCTGTGATATTAAGATCATAGCCATGACCGTATAGTAATGATGGTACAGCTATCTCTGTAGGTTGTGCAATGGCTGCATCACTTATATACTCCATCTGAAAGTTTCTGCTGACCTGATCAAAACTATATGAAACCAGTCTCCCGGCCGTAGCCTGAGGATAGGCCCTTACTAGCTCCCAAAGGATCGGCGAAGGAGTAAGGTCCTGCTTCAGAGGGCTCCATCCTCCGAGACTGTTTGACCAATAACTCCACGACATGTGAATAGAATCCGCCTGCCGATTGAGATCACGCAGGAATGCATCATATCCTTTCTTGTCAGGAGACAGCCCAAACTCGCCCAGTAGTATGGGCGACTGATGTTTGACCTGTTCTTGCTCTCTGACATGGTACCATTTGGAGAGTTGATTGCGATATTTGGCCGTATAGCCGCCACCTATATCTACAAAAGCCGGATAGCAATGCGGAGCGTAAACGATCATGGGCTTTCCGGCCTTGGTATCATTCACTTGGGGCAGATGTGCCTTCATCCCAAAGTTGACGCCGAATGAACGCGGCTCAAAAAATATGTAGCGCAGTGTGTCAACCGAACGTATGGCAGGTATGAGCCTTTTATAGAATTTCGACAGCTGTCTCCGCTCGAAGCCACCTGCCAATGTCTTTATGATCCTGCCGCCATGCGGTTCATTCATCAGGTCATAACCGAGCACATATGGATTGTCATGAAAAAGCTGTGCCACCTTCTGCCAGCATTTGATATAATGGTCCTGGAGGTCTTTATGCTTTTTATACATAAAGAAATGTACATAGGAGCGTATTACTTTAGGTTCGAGGTTCTGCATCCACCATGGCCATTTGTCGGGGATCAGGTTCTGTATCAGCGGATGAGCACTGGCCCAGGCAGGAGCCCCATTGCCACCCACGCCATAGCCGAATACATCCTGATGCATATCGAGTATGACATACATATGCCTGCTGGTATACCACTCTACACGCTTTTTGACTTCCTGCAGGTAGGCCTCATTATACTGGTCGCGTTCGGGCTCTATCACTCCCCAGAATATAAGATAGCGTACAGAATTGAACCCAAACTCAGTGTGCTCACGGTCCACATCCTTCTCCTTGATCCAGGGCTGATGATCAGCGCTATGTTTGGCATCACCACCTGTATTGAGCCCGTGCAGGATGAGCGCCCGGCCATAGGCATCGTGTATCTCTCTGTCAAACTGGGCCTGAGATGATGTGATGACCAAAACAAAGGCAAGCCATGTCAATATAAAATACCTCATAAATCTATCAGGGTTTAGTGCAAGATAATAAGATCAATAAATAATTAGCGTCAGATTTGACAAATCCAGAATTTGTAAATCTCAATTATTGTTCCATTGAGCCTAACCCTCAAAGGGTTTAGACCCCTTTGAGGGTTGGGAATACTATAAAAGATCTATGGTATCACATAATTGATCTGCGTGCTGGCACTGACCGTACCCAGTGGCGCCAGCGTGAAAGCTGTATTGGCGGTACTCACATAGTCGCCGGGACTCAATGTACCATTGCCATCAGCATCATAGAATGCATAGAGGTAATAGCTACCCGGGTGCATATAGTTAAACAGAAAACTATTGTCGGGATTTGAGAGTATCACATATCTGGACCGGTAGATCAGGTTGGCAAAAATGGGCCCTGTATTCCCGATCAGCGGCTGCGTGGTCACGATAAGATAAACAGGTGCACCAGACGGGATAGTAGGCAGTGTCGGTGACACGGTATATGACAAGGTGGACTGCCCCAGATATGGCTGCGCGGATTCAGGATAAGGATCGCCGTTAAATGTATAAAAGACTGTCTCCACATCTCCTGTGAAGGTGTTGCTGAAGTTCTTCACCATGGTCTTTTGCGGAAATGAAAAAGCATTCTTGGCAGGTTGATAGGATGTAGTATCCTGTATCACTGCGTGCCAGTCCATATGCACCTGAGTGGCAGATGGCAGACTATTATTTACATTGGTATAAGCTTTTATGTGCAGGCTGTCATCATAGAAAGATACCTCCACGATATCCCGTTTGCTCCCTTTGATAAAGTCGACAAAACGGTAATAGGAATATGTACTGGTCTCTGTCACGCTGTCACACACTGCATATGATACCCGTACCATACCGGCAAACCCCCCGCCATTCCTGAAAGCCAGCTTATATTGCGAGCTGTCATATACTATAAAGAAAGACATAAAGATATTATTGAGTGAATCGAGTTCATTTTTGGCTGACACCTGTGAAGCGCTGATCGGACGAAAGTCAACTATCCACACAGGATAGTTGCCTAAAGGGGTGGTGGATGTGACTGCACCATTCCATATGCCGCATATTTTAGAGAGTAGGTTATAACCTAATACATTGGTTGAACTGGTGATAGGCGGCGGGACATTATTGACTGTGGTTGAGTCATTATGGTGATTACAAGCTATAATAAATACAGATAGCAGGAATGCTGCTGCGACAAAAGTGTTTTTCAGTGTTAATTGCATATTGATTAAGCTTTGTTGAGCCTCAGCAAATATACTGATATANNAAATATTGGGTCTATAAGCAAAATCACTCGGCAGAATATCGGAATTATGTAATAATTATGGCTTAAAATACTTTAATTTTGTATAATAGAAATACACGCAATGAACCCTCAAAGGGTTCTAAACTCTTTGAGGGTTGCTGTAGTTTTGACTTTAAAACTATCAAACCATGAAACAAACATATACTTACCTTATACTCTTTTTCTCGCTGTTATCGTTCTCAACTCAAGCTCAGGTACAGATACAAAACGGCGGTTTAGAATTATGGAGCGGCAATAATCTGCAAAGGCCTGATTTCTGGACCACCAGTGATCAGGCATACGGCCTCAAAAAAAACAGGTGGGTATTTAGAGAGACAATGCCTGAAAATATGCACTCGGGACTGAATGCAGTCAGGCTATATAGTGATACGACTTCATTTCTGCCGGGCCACATGGATTCACTGACGCTCGTACCCGGCATGATAGCATACGGTCGCGCCAAATATGTCGATGATAAGCTTATTACCTCAGGTCTGCCCATCTATGGACGCCCCATCTCACTGAGCATGTATGTCAAAATATATCATCCGGTCACAGATACAGCTATTCTGAGATTGCTCCTGACCAGATGGAACCCCGGCGCACATAAGCCTGATACATTGGCCTATGAGAGGCGAAATATTTTCCCGGACTCTACTGTCATGAACCAGTTCTCTTTTTATCTGGACTCCATCAACTATTTAGCAGCGGGACAGGCTGATACAGTCCATATCATGATCACCGGTGGCAGGCGCGGCAATGTCCAGACGCAAGGCAATATGATGTGGGTCGATGACTTGAAATTCAACTATCCCAATGACCAGATCGTACACCCTGATATAGAAGACGAAGTTTTTCTCTACCCCAATCCTGCTACTACCCAGCTCAATGTCAAAGCCAATGCGGAACTTCAGGGCTATAAGGTCACATTCGTGGATGTGGCAGGTATCAAGGTCAAGGAAGCTACAATAGATGAAGGTAATACTACAATAGATGTTTCCGACATGCATGATGGCAAGTACTGCTATGCCGTACAGGAC
>PLSN01000218.1 GCA_003165135.1 Bacteroidota bacterium | reverse complement strand
ACACATGTCTGCTTCTACAAGAACAACAAGACCGTACCAACACACTTCATCGGCTCTATCGCCTATTATTTTGAAGAAGTGCTGCGTAAACACTGCACCAATCTGGGCATACAGGTAGGAAAGATAACCAACAAGCCAGTAGAAGGCCTGCTGCAATATCATCTGCGGAAGCTGGATTTATAATCAATTGATAATGGAGAATTGATAATTGACAATGAAATAAAAGAATGGTCATATCATCGTTTCCGGTCTTTCGGAATTGATATATCTCTGTATATTGGCTTATCAAATAACATCCTACACAATGCATAAAGGACATTTAAACCATTCGCTGGGCTCCATGTTATCCTATCAGGTAGATAAGCATACCGTCACGCTGGAAACAAAGAGCGAAAAAGCCATCATCACTATTTATTCGGAAGAGATAATCCGTGTAAGGATATTTAAAAAAGAAGGAGAAGCTACCGATTTCTCCTATGCAGTGATCGGAGAGCCTAAGGCTGTAAAGTTTGAGGTTAAAGAAGGTCCGGACACGATCCATATATCTACCAAGTCAATCACACTAGCGATTCAGAAAGACCCGCTGCGATTTTCATTTTTAGATCATGTCGGCAATGTGCTCAATGAAGATGATGGCGCATTTGGTACTTCATGGATCGGCAATGAAGTAACTACTTATAAGAGATTACAAAAAGGTGAGCGTTTTATTGGCCTTGGTGAAAAAACAGGCAATCTCGACAGGCGTGGTTCTGCATATACCAATTGGAACACTGATAAGTTCGCCTACTCGCCTGATCAGGATCCGCTATACATGACGATACCATTTTATATAGGGATACATAGCGGACTTCAATACGGAATTTTCTTTGACAACACTTATAAAAGCAAATTTAATTTCGGTGCATCGAATGATCGCTTCTCCTTTTTCGCAGCAGAGGACGGTGAGATGAATTATTATTTCATCTATGGAAAAAATGTAGCTGAGATCATCTCAAACTATACCCATCTCACGGGCAGGTTAGAGCTACCACCGCTATGGAGTCTTGGCACACAGCAGTGTCGCTATAGTTATTATCCTGATAAGGAAGTAGTGAATACTGCACGCACCTATCGCGAAAAAAATATCCCGGCAGATATGATCTATCTGGACATTCACTACATGGATGCATATAAGGTTTTTACTTTTCATCCCGAGCGCTTTCCCGATCCCGAAAAGATGGTATCGGACCTGTATGATATGGGCTTCCACATAGCAGTGATACTCGATCCCGGTATCAAAGTGGAGAAAGATTATGAGCCCTATGATGAGGGAATGAAGCATCAGTACTTTGCGAAATACCCTGATGGTGAAAACTACTCGGGCGAGGTATGGCCAGGCTGGAGCCATTTTCCTGATTTTACAAAATCAGATGTGCGCAAATGGTGGGGCGAATGGGTGAAGTTCTATACGGAAAAAGGAATAGATGCATTGTGGAATGATATGAATGAGCCCGCAGCCTGGGGACAGTCGCTGCCTGACTTGATTGAATTTAGCTATGAAGACGAAGGTGCTACACACAAGCGCGCACGGAATGTATATGGTATGCAAATGGCACGCAGCACTTATGATGGCGCACGGAAACATCTCAAGGGTAACAGACCTTTTATACTCAACCGTGCGGGCTACTCAGGCGTACAACGATATACCGCTACATGGACAGGAGATAATGTGGCAGACAGCGAACACATGATCTGTGGTGTGCGCCTGGTCAATTCTCTTGGATTGAGTGGCGTTGCATTCGCAGGATTTGATGTGGGTGGTTTTGCCGGTGACCCATCACCAGATCTCTTTGTGAAATGGGCGGTACTGGGTGCGTTTTCACCATTGTTCCGTTTTCACAGCATGATCAATTCAAAAGATGCAGAGCCATGGGCTTTCGGCGAGGAGGCTGAAGAAATCTCACGTAATTATATTTCATTACGGTATCGACTCATGCCGTATATCTATTCTGCTTTTTATGAAAGCTCGCAAACAGGTATGCCTATATCGCGCTCACTCGTGATAGACTATGCCAATGATGAAAAGATATTCGATAGCAGGTATCAAAATCAGTATCTCTTTGGTGCTGCACTATTGATCCCGCCTATAGCTGCCGGATTGGAATTTATCAAAGTATACCTGCCTTCAGATAATACCTGGTATGATCTGCACACCGGATCTAAAGTAGCAGGAGGCGAATATATAACTGAGGTCAGAAAAGAACGCTATCCGATATTTGTGAAAGGTTCATCAATCATCCCGATGCAGAGCTTGGTTCAGAATCTGAGCGAGGACCCGGAGACAACATTAGAGATACATCTGTATAATGGTTCTGAGAAAAATTCATTTGAATTATACGAAGATGATGGTGTGAGTTATGAATACGAACATCAGAATTATTACAAAAGACAAATCGAATTTGACCCCAAAAAGAAACAGTTACATTTCTCTGCTGCTAAAGGCAAATATGAATCTCATTTTACGATCGTGAAATTATACCTGCATGGTTTTGACGGATTAAAGGCTGTCACTATCGATAAGAAAGTTCAAGACCTTCACACATCAGACTATCAGTTCGTCCCACCTGTTTCATCATTTGATCCTTTCTACAAAGTAGACGTCACTGATATGACGAACCATAATGTCCTGTTTATCGAATTCGTAAATACCAACAATGAGATCACGATCACTTATTAAGTTTTTGCCAAAGGGATTGATGATCCTTGCTATATGCAACTGTATACATTTTTCTGCATTCTCTCAGGCCGCTTTTCCTGAGAAACAAGCTATCCCGAATGTAGTGGTACCAGTCACACTCAATCAGGATACCACGACGATCTATCTCACAGACTTTTTTATCAGGCCCGAGCAGATCGATTCAGTTTATTTTTCAAAGGGAATAAAATATAGTTGGGATAAGAAATCAGAGACAATTTTCGTGACGGCAAAAGAAGATCTGAGACCACTCGCAGAAATGAAACTGTGGAGCAAAGGTTACGCCTACTCCATCGTGTTAAAAAAGTCAGCCAAGAAAGCATACGAATTCACCTATGATCCCAAAGGAAAGAAGGTCACATCTGTACAACTGGCAGGTGAGATGAATGACTGGAGCCCAAAGAAGAGCCCGTTTCATCAGGTAGGTAATGTATGGAAAGCAAGCATCGACCTTAATCCCGGCACTTATCAGTACCAGATAGTGGTAGACAGCCAATGGATACTCGATCCTGCAAACAGTGTCAAAGTAGATAATAACAATGGTGGGTTTAATTCTCTATTTACCTCAGGTACATCATCGGCTGACAGGCCACTGGTAGGAACATCAAAACTCGGGCCTGGCAGTTTCACGATTTCAATCAAATACATCAACCCGGCTTTTTCTTTTGTGGTCTATTGGCAGAACTTCAGGTTGGGTCGTGACTATATAAAACATGTCGGAGACGAGATGATGATCACAATCCCTGAGGAAGCAAAGAAGATGGAGCGCAGTTATATCCGCGTTTTCTGCAGTGATACATTTAGTGTGGGCAATGACATATTATTGCCTCTGCAAAATGGCGCTATAATCCGCGATCCCGCTGACATCACCCGCAGTGATAAGCAAGGCGATGTGATGTACTTTGTTTTGGTGGACAGGTTCTGCAATGGTGATCCCGCGAATGATAAAAAAGTAGTACACCCTGATATCAAGCCACAGGCAAACTACTACGGAGGTGATCTCGAAGGCATACGCAAAAAGATCGATGACGGTTATTTCAAATCACTACATATTAACACGCTCTGGATATCGCCTATCGTACAGAATCCGGAGACTGCATTCAGGGAATTTCCTGAGCCACATGACTGGTATAGTGGCTATCACGGCTACTGGCCAATATCGCTGACACAGATAGACCACCGCTTTGGTTCGGAGAAGGTCTTCAAACAGATGACTGATGATGCACACAAAAATAATATCAATGTACTCATCGATCTCGTGGCAAATCATGTACACGAAGATTACCCGCTGATCAAAAAACATCCTGAGTGGCGTACGCAGCTCGACCTGCCTGATGGCCGAAAGAATATCAGGCTATGGGATGAATACCGTCTCACGACCTGGTTTGACACATTCCTTCCTACACTGGATTTCGCCAATAAAGATGTGCTGAAACTGGAGGTGGACTCATCCGCATTCTGGATACAGCACTATGGTATAGATGGTTTCAGACATGATGCGACAAAGCATATTCCAACAATATTCTGGAGAGCGCTTACACTAAAACTAAAACAGGAAACAGATCGCCCGCTATATCAGCTTGGAGAAACTTACGGCAGTAAAGAGCTCATTGGTTCATATATCGGTAGTGGTATGATGGACGGGCAGTTTGATTTCAATCTCTACTTCGATGCTCGTGCTGCTTTTGCCAAGGATGATGTGACATTTGATAAAGTAGCGGCTACTCTTCAGCAGAGCATTGATTTCTACGGCTCACACCACCTGATGGGAAATATCAGTGGCAATCATGACCTGCCGCGTTTCGCTTCACTGGCTGGTGGCGGCTTATCATTCTCCGAAGACACACGCAAGGCCGGATGGGACCGCGATGTAAAAATGGGCAGCGATAGTGCTTATGATAAAATGGCCATGCTTATCGCTTTTATCAATGCCATACCGGGCGTACCTGTGATATACTATGGCGACGAGATCGCAATGCCCGGAGCAGGTGATCCCGACAACAGGCGCATGATGGTCTTTGACGGACTGAATGATAAACAAAAGAAACTCAAAGAAACTGTAGCCGCACTTTTTGCGTTGCGAACATCACATCTGTCGCTTATGTATGGTGAGACAGAAGTTTATGCCAAAGGCGACATCATGATCATTCAGCGTAGTTATTTCAGCGAGAAAGTGATATTTGTATTCAACAAATCAAAGCAACCTCAAACCATAGAAACAGGCTCCAATATTGGCAGCTATACACCACAGTTCGGACACAAAGCCAATGGTAATACAGTAGAATTGCCGCCACTTTCGTTTGAGGTATTTGTTGGGAGAAAGTAAAAATCCGGCGGGGGATAAGACTGTTATTTCATGAGTTCTAAAATTCTTACCTCATATGGATTCAGAACCAGGTCTGCTTTCAGTGGTTCTGTCTGGTCAGTCAGTGCATCCTTATAAGAACTAAATCCATCCAACTTCTCAGCAAAGCGTGACATATGAATGGTGTGTGGCTTATCGCTATAGTGCATGATGACCATGACTGTTTTCTTTTCATTGCTACGAAAGTATACGTATGAATCATTTTCCGGCACGAACTGGGTAAGCTTGCCTGTTTGCAGCACATCATTTTCTTTGCGGTAGTTGGCTAGTTTTTTTACAAAATCAAAAGCCTCATTTTCTTTATCCGTCCTGCCCTGTTTGATAAATTTATCTGCCTTGTCGCCTTTCCAGCCACCGGGAAAATCCTCTCGCACTTTGCCGTCGGGATCAGCATAGTTCTTCATCAATATCTCTGTACCATAATACAAAGAAGGAGTACCACGGGTGGTCAACAGAAAAGCTATCCCCATTTTATATTTTCGGATGTCCTCTCCTACCACACTATAGAATCGGCTCAGGTCATGATTATCCAGAAATGTCAGATTTCTCGACGGGTCTGAGTAAAGCACATCCTGAACGAGTGTGTAATACAACTTTGACAGGCCCTCCGTCCAACCCATAGGTTTATTGAGCGCTTCGTTGATGGCATTGTACAACTGGAAGTCAATCATACCGGGCATATGCGAGTCAGGTGCGCCGACTATTTTTGGATGCTGCATGAAATATGCCTCTATAGCCACACAGTGGTCCCACAGTTCGCCCACAGCTCCGAATTGCCGATACTCAGCTTGAATACTTTTCATCAGGTCGGACATGAATGTGAGATCAGAATATGTATATGTGTCTATGCGAAATCCATCAATCCCCGTGGTCTCGATCCACCAAATTGAATTCTGAATAAGGTATTTTGCGAGATAAGGATTTTTCTGATTCAGGTCCGGCATTTGCTTGACAAACCATCCATTGCTCATGAGGTCTTTATCAAAATCTGAAGCATAGGGATCGATCAGTGTAGTGGCACGATAGTTTGTTTTAGTAAAAGTATCGAACTGATGTATCCAGTCATGCATAGGCAGGTCTTTGATGAACCAGTGCTCCGTGCCCACGTGATTATAGACCATATCCTGAATGACCTTTAATCCCTTGCTGTGTGCTTCTTTGACATAGGCTTTGTATTGTTCATTATCACCGAGCCGAGGATCTACTTTGTAATGATCAGTAAAGGCATATCCATGATAAGAGTCACGTGGTTCATCATTCACCTGGACAGGTGTGAGCCATATAGCAGTAGCACCTAGTTCTTTGATATAATCCAGATGGTCCATGACTCCTTTTATATCACCGCCATGACGGTGAAACATACTATCTATACTGAGAGACTGATCTCGCATGCCGGCTATTTTGTCATTGCCGGTATTGGCATTAGCGAACCGATCAGGCATGATGAGATAAACAAGATCCCTGCTGTCATAGCCCTGTATGCGGCCGGGAGATCTGTCTTTCTCATGCAGCTCATACAAATGGGTAAATGAATGAGCACCACTGGTGAAATTCAATACTGCTTTACCCGGTTTGATGACAGACTGATCTATGACCACATCTATAAAAAGATAATTGGGGTTTTCGACCTTGTTGATCTTGCTAATATTGAAACCTGGATAGGCCGTCGTGACATTATATAGGGCAATATTTTTGCCGTAGACACATAGCTGAAGAGTATTGTCTTTCATATCTACCCACCAGTCGGGTGGGTCTATACGGCTAATGGGAGATGGGGTAGCAGCTACATTCTTCTGAGCAAAAACATGAATACCCGATAGAAACAAATAGACAAAAAGAATGAACCAGATCTTGATGCGCATAATTATACTATGAGATAGCCAAAACTATCAATGAATTAATAACCGGGGTTCTGGACCATCGCACTATTTTCCTGTACCTCCTGCTGAGGTATCGGATATATCATATTGAAAGCATTCCAGGCGAGCTGTCCTGCACCTGGTGTATTGAAAAATCCACTACCTGATAAGGCCGCTCTGCGTTTAACTTCATAATAGTGGTCGCCCTCTATAGCGAGTTCAAGGTCCCTCTGCCCTCGTATGCCATTAATAAGGCCCTGCTGGGTCATGGTAAGGTCAGGCGCCAAACCTGCGTGTGTACGGATCGTGTTATAATCCGTGCTAGCATCTGACAGGTCACTTGTTTGTGCTTCGCTCTCCGCACGTGTCAGGTACATTTCTTCAAGCCTTATGACGGGAACGTTAGTATATTGCAGACTATCTTTCATACAAAAATAATCACCCGTTATCTTTTGAAATAATGAAGCTCGCTGGTCCCCCCCTGCCAGAGCAGACTGAAGGATAGCAACAAAAGGAGTATTCATTCCGAGATTAGGTACAAGATAACCATAAAGCGCTGCGCTAAAGTTGCTATGGAGGTTGCCATTGCTGGGATCATTCTTTGCTGTATTAATAATTTGAAATACTGTTTCGGTTGATGTTGTCGTGCCGAGCTGCTGGAATGCTGCTCTTAAAGAACTGCTTAATGAAAAACCTCCATTGATGACCATGCCGGCATATTTAGCCGCATCTGTAAAATCGTTTTGTGCGAAATATACCCTGGCCAGCATTGCTTCCGCAGCATATTGGGATGCCAACTCAGCGTTAGAAACCTGGGGAAGCAAAGGTATGGCCGCCTGAAGGTCAGATATGATCTGGGCATAGACTTGCGCTACTGTGGAGCGGGGTGTGTTCTGCCCGGTAGTAGATGTACCCGGGGTAAGGCGTATCGGAATACCCAAATGCGTATTGTTGCTTGTAAATCCCCATGGCTGGGCAAACATTTTGACCAGCTCAAAGTGCATGGCAGCGCGAATAAAAAGGCAATTACCTTTCATGAGATTGCAG
>PLSN01000258.1:3640-6902 GCA_003165135.1 Bacteroidota bacterium | reverse complement strand
GTCTCCGGAAGATGATATTGAGATGAGGCGCTTTACGATCACCAATCATTCTGATGAGCGCAGGACACTGGATATCACGAGCTATGCAGAGGTGGTGATCGCCCCGGCAGGAGCTGATATTTCGCATACTGCATTCAGTGACCTTTTTGTACAAACGGAAATAGTACCGCAGCAAAATGCCATCATCTGCACACGTCGACCTCGATCCGCTGAAGAAAAGGCTCCATGGATGTTTCATCTCATGAAAGTACATGATCAGGGAATAGAAGCGATATCGTATGAGACCAGCCGTATGGAATTTATCGGACGTGGCAATACCATAACTAATCCCGATGCGATACGTACACCGGGCCCTCTCGCGGGCAGCCAGGGATCTGTTCTTGATCCGATAGTGGCTATCCGCTATCAGGTCACTCTCGGTCCCGGTGAGAGCGTGACCGTAAATATGATCACAGGCATGGCAGAGACACGCGATATATGTCAGAATCTGATAGAAAAATATCAGGACAAGCATCATCAGGACCGTGTATTTGAGATGGCATGGACACACAATCAGGTAGTGCTGCGCCAGATCAATGCCAATGAAGGAGAAGCACAGCTATATAGCCGGCTGGCGGGATCGGTTATCTTCATCAATCCTGCGCTGCGTGCTGATCCATCCGTGCTGATCCAAAATCGTCGCGGACAGTCGGGCCTTTGGCCTTATTCTATCTCCGGCGATCTCCCTATAGTGCTGCTGCGCATAGAGGAAGACACAAATATCGAACTGGTGAGGCAATTGGTACAGATGCACTCTTTCTGGCGGCTAAAGGGACTGATGACCGATCTCGTGATCCTCAATGAAAGCCACGGCGGCTATAGACAGGTATTGCAAAATCAGATATCGGACCTCATCTCTGCACAGCCCGCAGATCAGCGTGGAGCTATCTTCCTGCGCGGAGCAGAGCAGATATCCAATGAAGACAAGGTGCTATTTCAGACAGTGGCGCGTGTCATCATAGTCGGTAGTCAGGGCACACTGGTGGATCATATCAATCGCAGACAGCCCGTCAAAAGCATTGCGCCTTTGATCAGATATATGCCACCTGACCGGCTGGCCATCACTCCGCTCACAGCATCTGAAGACCTTGTTTTTTTTAACGGGACCGGTGGCTTCTCAGCAGACGGACGCGAATATGTTATTATAATAAACGGGAAAAAACTGCCCCCCGCGCCATGGGTCAATGTGATTGCAAATCCTGATTTCGGGACCATCATATCTGAATGCGGGCAAAGCTATACATGGAGCGAAAATGCACATGAGTTCCGTCTCACTCCATGGGGTAATGACCCCGTGAGTGATACTGGTGGTGAAGCTTTTTATCTGAGAGATGAAGAGAATGGATACTTCTGGTCGCCCGTTCCGCTAAACCGTGGCGGCCAATCCGGCTATATGGTCAGGCATGGTTTCGGCTATAGTGTTTTCGAGCATACAGAGGCGGGCATTCATTCTGAGATGTGGGTATATGTAGATATAAAAGAGGCAATAAAATTTGTAGTGCTGAAAATGAAAAACGTCTCAGGTGCTGTACGTAAACTTTCGGTCACAGGATATGTAGAATGGGTACTTGGTGAACTTAGACAAAATTCTGCCATGCATATCGTATCAGAAATGGACATTGACACCGGAGCATTGCTTGCCAAAAATCCGTACAGCACTGAATTTGCTGACCGGATGGCTTTTTTTGATACTGATGAGACCAACCGAACTTTTACTACAGACCGTATGGAGTTTATCGGCCGCAACGGCAATTTGCGCAACCCTGAGGCTATGTCGCGGACTAAACTATCAGGTAAACTAGGCGTTGGACTTGATCCATGTGCTGCCATACAGGTTTCCTTTGACTTATTTGACGGACAGGAGCGTGAAGTTATTTTCAAACTGGGTGCGGGAAAAAATTTCGATGAAATGCGTCAGGTGGTCAAGCAATTCAAGGGAGCGTATAATGCCCATCAGGCACTCGAAAATGTACAAGCATATTGGGCAAAAACCACTGGAGCATTGCAGGTGGAAACACCAGACCCAGCCACCAATATCATGGCAAATGGTTGGCTCATATACCAGACCCAGGCGTGCCGCTTATGGGCACGCAGCGGCTTCTATCAGTCCAGTGGCGCTTTCGGTTTCCGTGATCAACTGCAGGATGTGATGGCGCTGACCCGTACGGAGCCTGCCTTGGCCCGGCAGCAGATATTGCTCTGTGCATCGCGGCAATATAAGCAGGGCGATGTACAGCACTGGTGGCATCCACCTATGGGCCGTGGTGTGCGCACGCGCATATCAGATGACTTTCTTTGGTTGCCATATGTTTTATGTCGGTATGTTTCCACATCAGGTGACAGTGAGGTACTGGATGCAGTGGTTCCATTTATCGAAGGGCGCTTGCTCAATCCCGGTGAAGAGTCCTACTACGAATTGCCTGCCATTTCAGCAGAGTCCGCCACGATCTATGAGCACTGTGTGAGGGCTATAAAAAACGGTTTACAATTCGGTTCGCATGGCCTGCCTCTCATGGGCACAGGTGATTGGAATGATGGCATGGACCGGGTAGGCAGACAGGGCAAAGGAGAAAGTGTATGGCTGGCTTTTTTCCTTTATGATATATTGACGCGCTTCAAAGAACTGGCTATCCTCCGCAAGGATGTGGATGTAGAAGCACTATGCGAAAGAGAAGCGAAAACTTTGAAAGGGAACATCGACAAAAACGCCTGGGATGGCAGCTGGTACAGGCGTGCATATTTTGATGACGGTACTCCGCTCGGCTCCAAAGAAAATCCTGAGTGTCAGATCGATTCTATTGCGCAGAGCTGGTCGGTGCTATCGGGAGCAGGCGATCCTGCTAAAATGTCTGTGGCAATTGACAGTGCAGAAAATCGTTTGGTGGACAAGGACAATGGGTTAATTAAATTACTATATCCTCCATTTGACAAATCTGCTATCGACCCTGGCTATATCAAGGGATATGTGCCCGGCGTGAGAGAGAATGGCGGCCAATATACTCATTCAGCTGTATGGCTCATTATGGCTCTTGCTAAGCTGAAAAACCCTAAGCGTGCCTGGGAACTGTTGGCAATGATAAACCCAGTCAATCACGGTAGAGATGCACAAGAAGTATCTGTATACAAAGCCGAACCCTATGTGATGGCCGGAGATGTATATGCAGTGGCGCCGCACACAGGTCGTGGAGGTTGGTCCTGGTACACCGGCTCAGCGGGATGGATG
>PLSN01000258.1:0-3609 GCA_003165135.1 Bacteroidota bacterium | reverse complement strand
GGAAGGTTTACGCATTTCCTTAGATGGCACTGAACAAAGTGGGAATAGCATTCCACTCACTGATGATGGTACTGAACGAAAAGTCGAAGTAGTAATATTCAGGAATATGGCGACATGATGCACAAAAGGAAAGCCTTTACAAAATGTAAAGGCTTTCCTTTTAGTTTCGAATTGGGTACGATCAGAATTTCTTGATTTTAAATTCTGTTCTTCTGTTTTCCTGATGCTTTTCTTCGGTGCATGGTACTATAAAATCGCCTTCGCATTTACAATTATTCACTAACATGGTTTCGCCATACCCCGCAGCAGTCATTCTTGCGCGGTCTATTCCCTGCGAGCGTATATAGTCTACTGCACTTTGAGCACGTAGTTTGGAAAGGACTAAATTGTAATCGGCAGTTCCCCTGCAATCAGTGTGCGATGAGAGTTCTATCTCCATTGTGGGATTGTCAGCGAGTATCTTTACCAGTTTATTGAGCTCAATGGCTGCATCAGGGCGAATGTCATATTTATCCAGATCATAGTAGATATTATCTATTTTGATCGGTACTTCTTTCTTTACCTTCTCGAGTTGCATATCCAGCTCCAGTGTTTCTTCTTTTACAGCGGGAGGGTAGATGCCTTTGGTTGAGACGCCATCACTCACTCTCAGGTACTTTTCTGCTGTGTCACCTGTTTCTTTATAAGCCTCGATCCTGTATTGAGCATTGGTATCGAGTGGGAATGTACAATTGCCTTTATCATTAGTATAGGCCAGTATAGGAGATCCATCAGGAAGCTTCATCAGTTTCACCTCTACACTGTCCAGGGGCTTGCGCGATTTTTTGTCCAGCACTATGACATCGAGTTTGATATTGCCTTCGGGGTACATAGGGATGCGCACCACACCGGTAGAATCAGTGAGATGAATACTCTTCTGAGCATCATTGAAACCGGGTTTAGTGGCCGTGATATTGTAGTCAGTGTTGGCTATAGCACTAAAGCTAAAACTGCCATCTGCAGATGTTATTGTTTTGGGCAGCCCCAGGTTAGTATTCATTTGCACAGTGACATCTCCTATTGGTGCTCCGGTATATCCATTGTAAGTGATACCATTCAATATCTTGCCGCTACGTGAGAAGCTATAGATGTCATCATCTCCCGCCCCCCCCGGCCTGTTTGAACAGAAGTACCCTGTCTTATTATCCTTTCGGATCACATAGCCAAAGTCATCTGAATTGGTATTGATGGGTGCACCCAAGTTTTTAGCCTGAGACCAGACACCATTCACACATTTAGATGAGAATATATCCAAACCGCCAATGCCCACGTGGCCGTTTGAGGCAAAGTAAAGCGTACCATCATTAGCGATGAATGGGAACATATCATCTCCGGAGCTATTGATCCCCGGGCCAAGATTGACCGGCGGCCCCCAGCTGCCGTCCGGCTGACGGACTGAGAGGTATACATCGGCCCTGCCATAGCCTCCCGGCATATCACTCGTAAAAAAGAGCGTATCTCCTCTCTTGGTCAGTGAGGGCTGGCATACCGAATACTCTCTGCTGTTGAACGGCACAGCTTCCTTTAGTTCTCCATCCCATTTCTCTACATCAGGCAGAAATTCAACCTTGTAAATTTTGAGTTTAACGGTCTTGTCTACCGAAAAGAAAGGGCGATTGCCATTGTAATTGCTACCATCAAAGTATAATTCGTCAAATTTTTCATTATAACAAGGATAGGATTCGTGATAGGTCTTATTGACCACGTCGCTGGGTAGTAGGGACGCACTCTTCAGATTTCCCAGACTGTCCACCTGGGCAGTGTAAATTTTCATAAATGGATTGTCGGTCCAGCTATCAGTACGCTTGACATGATTTTCGGGTTTACGGTTTGAGCAGAAGTAAATATCATTCAGACCATAAAACGTGACACCTGATTCAGAATAAGGTGTATTTATTTCCTTCATATTGGTTATTTCATAGACAGCATCACTATTTAGCAAATCCCGTGTTTTGTCTATGAGGCTTATCTGCTCCTTCACGCTACTGTCTTCCGGAAAGACCTCCAGGTATTTTTCATAATAGATCTTTGCATTCTGATAGTCCTTGGCTTCTCTCAGTGCTTCGGCATAGTAGACATAGTTCTGGGGTTTGATCTTGTTATGGCTCACGAGCTGGGCATAATAAGGCTTTGCCGAGTTCCAGTCATTCATTAATCTGTACGAATCAGCTATATGCTGAAGTATGAGCGTACTTTGTGGTTCCTGCTTGAGTGCCTTCAGATAGCAAGCAACAGCTCTTTTAAAATCAAATTCCTTATAAAATTTGTTGCCATCTTCGACATTGGCATTGGATGAGCCACCCGCAAATGCTGCAATTGAGAGCATCATCTGCAAACATAAGAGGGCAACGATTCGTTTAATATTCATAAAATAGAGTTTAATGAGATTCTTCTTTGGATCAAATAGGTTTAGAAATAGGTGACATAGCGTGAGGTGACAAATCTTCTCTTATTGTACCAGAAATCATACCCCAGCATAATTTCATGTGTCCCTGTGTTGGTATTGTGCAGATTAGTAAGCTCTCCTTCATAGCAATAAGCAATTTGCAACTGGGGAGTGACCCTGACTTGCACATAGCCAGATAAGGATTCCGGTCCGAAAGGCTCCGGCTTACCCGCCGGGGTGAATGCATTGCCTGATGTCTTGAATGACATCCCGACCCATAGCCTATGAACCAAAAGCAAGGCCATATTAAAATCAAACTGGGGAATGTTGTTTGGCAGGCCCTGCTGCCATTTCATCAGGATACTTGGTTTGAACCTGACATTGGCTTCTTCTTTGCCTGTGACGTATCCTGCCGAAAAGACATAAAAGTTGTATACCTTGGCCAGTGTACTATTGTAACTCAGTACACCTACCTTTTCACCACCTCCCAATGCGGTCGGCATCAGATGAGGGGCAGACGCCCCTATAAAATAGTTCTTTCCATACCAATAGACACCAAAGCCTACATTTGGCAGAAAGAGGTTTGTATTAAGTGAGGTGGTAGGGTCGGAAGCGCTCGTAGGTAGGTCAGATTTGGCATTGTCGCGATAGTAGTAGGCAAATGACGCCTGTACCCCAAAACACAGTTTAGACTGTTTGAGCTTGATGCGATATGAAAAAGCGGGTGTGAAACTGAACGTATTTCCCAATCCGATCTTGTCATTGGAAGCAGTCACACCTATGGCATATTGCTCTCTTCGCAGGGGCATGTTCATGCTGATATTGCCTGTACTCGGCGCACCATCCAGACCTACCCATTGCTGCCTGTATATGGCCGTTAGATTCACTACTTCGTGGCTCCCGGCATAAGCAGGATTAATAAACAGGCCGTTAAACACATACATGTTATAGGCGGGGTCTTGTTGTGCTTTGACACCAAGAATGCTTCCCAAAAGAGCCAACGTTACTAGAATTTTTTTCATGATCTTTTATTTAATCAATTTCTTAATTGAACCTTATTTTTTATCTCAACACCTGATTTTATCTGTATACATCGACAAAGCCGGCCTTCATCTTATTGCTTCCGTTATTGAAGTAATACATGTAGAAGTACGTACCGTCTGGCACCCGTATGCCTTGCTGGT
>PLSN01000470.1 GCA_003165135.1 Bacteroidota bacterium | reverse complement strand
CTTTTTGATCCGGGATATAATATACTGAAGACAGCGTATGTAGCTAAAACCTATCAGGAGTGGATCACACAGGCAAATAAGGCACAGCATATGATAGACCGCTATGATGCTGTATATATGCTGCGTGATACCGATGTAGATAAAAAGCGCAACGACCTGATCGCGATCTTTGATAAAGAACAATATCACGCTATCCGCTCTGAGATCGTCAATCAGCTCAGAAAAGATACAGAGAATAAAAAGACACTTGCCCTCATGCGCAAGGCTACAAAGGATAAATACTTCGGGGTCAGAAGGGCGGTGGTAGATTTTGTGGATACTATTCCTAAGCCGCTATTGGCGGACTGTGAACAGTTGTTGAATGACTCCTCATATGTCANNAAGCAGCACCCTGAGAATAAGGGCCGCTACTTTGCGGCTGTGCAGAATACCTTGGGCATATTTAAAAATGTCCGTATTGCTACATTGGAGCTGAAGTGCACCGACAATATGGGAGTGACTGGTGTGAATACCAACCACGAGTTGGATGAACTCATAGATTACACTTCACATTCTTATGAATTTATGACAAGGATCAGAGCGATGGGAGTATTGGAGCGATTGAAATATGGTAATGAAGCATTGCTGAAAAACCTCGTCGATGCTATCCTGAATCCTAATAACAGACTGGCAGGCCCTGCGACAAAGACGCTGAAGGCCATCATGAAAGAAAAGCCTGAGTTCAAAGATATGGCACAGGCCTACTACAAAGGCACAAAATGGAAAGACTGGCAGCAGGATATTCTGAAGAAGATATTTGAGTAAATAATACTCATGAATTGAATGCTAATGTCAGATGAGTGAAATAATCAGTGCCACATTTAATGCAGAATGCTCATTTCTGATCACAGGAAGAGGTCTGATGTTTGCAGGTGATATTTTAAGCGGCACTATCTCCAGAGGCGATACGATCATTTTACAGGAAGACCCTGATTCTTTTCATAAAGAAATTATCGGGATTGAATTCGGCACCAATGCGAAAACAGGCCTGCTGATAAAGTGTGAAAATCTGGAAGAACAGCAAGCATTAAGACAATGGGAAATAGAAGGAAAAGTATTCCTGATATTACCCCCTCAAGTTTAGACTATGGTTTGATGTAGTCTACTTATTCAGTCTGCTGTTTCCGGCGCTATAGACGAAGTATATCACAAAGCCTATAGCCATCCATACGATGAGCCTGATCCATGTATCCAAAGGCAGGAACACCATCATAAAGACACATGTTCCGATGCCTAGGATAGGAACCAGCGGCACTAATGGTGTTTTGAAAGCCCTTGGAATGTCCGGCCTGGTCTTGCGGAGAACGATGACCCCGATACATACCAGTACGAATGCAAACAATGTACCTATGCTGGTCATTTCACCTACTACACGGGCAGGAATGAATGCCGCAAAGAGACAGACGAATAGCATAACAATGATGTTAGACTTGTATGGCGTTTTGAACTTAGGATGTACATCAGCGAATACCTTTGGCAGAAGACCGTCTTTGGCCATAGAGAAAAATACCCTGGATTGGCCCATGAGCATCACCATGATGACAGATGAATATCCCGCAAGAATAGCCAATATGACGAGCTGTTGCAGCCATGTATATGGTGTGGCGGCAATGGCCACTGCTACAGGAGCGATACCATCCTGACCCTTAAATGCTGTATAAGGTACGAGTCCTGTCATGACATGTGCAAAAAGGATGTACAATACAGTACAGATAGCCAAAGAAAGCAATATGCCAATAGGCATGTCCCTTGATGGGTTTTTGGCTTCTTGTGCAGCGGTAGAGACCGCATCAAAACCTATGTAGGCAAAGAAGATAATAGCTGCTGCCCGCACGATAACACTCCATCCGAACTCCCCAAACTTGCCGGTGTTCTCAGGGATATATGGGTGGTAGTTGGCGGGGTGGATATAGCCCCATCCGAGAAAAATGAAGACCAATACGACGGAGACTTTTAGTGCCACAATGATTGAATTGGTCAGGGCTGACTCTTTAGTACCCCTGATCAGAACGAACGACATCGCAATTACTATAGCTACTGCGGGTAGATTAATAAAACCCGATATAACGGCTCCTTCGGGCGTCGTCACACTGTCAAACGGGGACATCATAAACTGAGATGGCAGATTGATACCATAGTGTTGCATGAATTTACCTAGATATCTTGACCACGAGATAGCAACAGTCGCGGCGCCTACTGCATATTCCAGCACCAGGTCCCAACCTATGATCCAGGCAAGGAGTTCGCCCAGTGTAGCATAAGTATATGTATAGGCACTCCCCGCTACCGGGATCATTGAGGCATATTCCGCATAGCAAAGTCCTGCAAAAGCACATCCTACAGCAGCTATGACAAAAGAGATCGTGACCGCAGGCCCGGCATTATTGGCGGCAGCGAGGCCTGTGATAGAAAATAACCCCGCTCCGATGATCGCGCCGATACCCAGAGCTACCAGGTTTCCGGCACCTAGCGTACGCTTAAGGGTGTGGCTTTCTCCTGCTTCTTCGGACTGCTTTATGATCGTCTCGACCGATTTGACCTTAAATAGATTATTCATGTATTGCTTTTAATAATGGTTGCCCAAAATAGGATTTATTCTTTAAATGTGAAGGCCTGGAGCACAAAACAGCCCGACTGTCCCTTTGGAAATATTTCAGTATTAGACCGTTAAATCAATTTGTTGCGGCAAAGGTGGATTTGTCCCCTCAAAATGTTTATAAACTTTAGGCTTAAATGTTTCTAAGCCTGAAGAAAAAACTAACTTTACGAACGTTTGCTTATGAAAAACAACAGTTCGTTTAGAATTAAAGTATGAAAAAATTATACTACCTATTTATATTTTGCTTGGCTTCATTCGGTTTGGAGGCCCAGGCGACTGATAGTTTGGCTAAACAGCAATTGATACCGGCATCGACGGACAGTCCGGCAAAGCTGCCTTCGGCGCCCGGAGTAGCGACTCCCTCATCACCCAAACAAGCGGCTACTGCTACAGTTAAAGGGATAGTGACTGATGAAAAAGATAACACGCCAATGATCGGCGTGAATGTATCTGTCATAGTCAAAGGTGTTGTCACAGGTGTCAGTACCGATGAAAAGGGTTTATATGAGCTCAAAATACCCCTTGGGGACTATCAGGTCAGCTATACATATGTGGGCTATCAGACCCGGACAGAGCCTCTCATCATTACAAAGGAAAATGATGTCTTCATCCGCAATATAATGATGACTGATGCATCCAAAGAACTGGATATCGTCGTCGTGTCAGGCAATAAGGTCGAGAAAAAACTCGGTGAGCAGACCCAATCCATAGAGGTGCTTAAAGGACAGAACATTACCAACGGCGCTCAGGGTATACAGGAGGCAATCAATAAGGTTCCAGGAGTAAATATGATAGGCAATACCATCAGCGTGAGGGGCGGTAGTGGTTTCTCCGATGTGACCAGCAACAGAACATTGGTGCTACTGGATGAAGTGCCGCTGGTCAGCCCTGAGAATGGTAGTGCACGCTGGAACACTATGCCAAAAGAAGCCATAGAGCAGATGGAGATCACCAAAGGGCCTGCAACCGTGACCAATGGTGCTCAGGCTATGAATGCCCTGATGAATGTCCGTACTATTGATGCCGAAAAGGACTCTGTTTTTAATAAAATATATGTCAATTATGGCCTTTACTTCCCTTTCAAAGATCCTACATGGACATGGTTCTGGAAGCGCGACGCACTGGGAAAGATCCCGCCCATGTTTGGCAATGTGGCTTATGTCGGTTCCCGCAGGGTAGGAGATGTAGATATCGTATTCGATGGCGCATATGACCAGAATCAGGGCTATACGTCATATAATAAAGACCAGCTCGCACGTGCATTTGTGAAACTGCGCTATGTCCCCCATAGGCATCCAAGTCTGAACATAGGCGGGAATGTCAACTTCTGCTATGAGAAATACGATGACTTCTTTATTTACGCAAACTATAATGATACTCTTCCTAAGAATGTCTCCGGCCATACACCTACATATGATACCCAGGTATTAGTTCCATCTGATAGCACCTTTATCCGCAATTTTAGTTTTAACGTCAATCCCTATATCAACTACTATGATCAAAATGATAACAGGCACAGCATTAAGACCTCTTACTATTATGTGAAAAGTGATAATACAAGTGGCGACAGCAGTGTGGCTCAGAAGCTATACCTTGATTATACCTTCACCCATAAATTTAAGAAAGCGGATGCGGATATCTCTGCGGGCACACGGTTTTCATACAAGAATATTATGAGCGAGACCTTTGGTAATAAACACGCCGAATATGCTGCCTTATTTATTCAGGGAGAAAAGAAATTTGCAAAAAAGCTGACCATCAAAATGGGCTTCTCACTGGAATACAATAAACTGGATACTACCAAAGTACAGAATGATCTATCTTTCATCAATTCTATGGCGGTGCGCGATTCTGCAAATCGCTTCAAATCTATCGTCAAACCTGTCTTTAATATCGGATTGAACTATGAAGTGACACAGGGCACATACCTGCGCGCCTCATTTGGGCAGGGGTATAGGTTCCCGGATATAGCCGAGGAATATACGCTGACCCCTAGAGCAGGAGTACTGGCAGTACCTAACCCAAGCCTGCTGCCGGAGAATGGATGGACCTCAGAGGTGGGTATCAAGCAAGGTATGAAACTTAGCCGTTGGGTGTTTTATGCCGATCTCGCTGCCTATCTGAGCAGGTACACCAATCTGATCGAGTTTATTTCGGTTGATAATATATCTGAGTTGCCCGCTCCAATACAAAACCAAATATTAGAAAAATACCATTCCTATCAGTATGGTCCGTTTGAGCAGGCACAAAACATCACCAATGCGCAAATATGGGGTGTCGAAGTATCAGCGATTGGTACAGGGGCTATTTTTGGCGTACCCCTTAACTTCCTGATCGGATACAACTATATGGACCCTAAGAATCTGGACTATAATCCGAGTGTGCCCGGCTC
>PLSN01000087.1 GCA_003165135.1 Bacteroidota bacterium | reverse complement strand
AGTATCAGTTATGCGGATGCTATCTCTCAGAAGCTAAACGTGATGGATATGACAGCATTCACACTCTGTCAGGAAAACAACATACCCATCATCGTATTTAATATGAATAAAGAAGATAACCTGATGAAAGTGGTATCGGGCGAAGCGATAGGAACACTAGTCAGCAGCAGAGCATAAATTGTATTACCTAAAACCTATTACTTAAAACTTATAACCATATATCATGACAGACGCAGACGTAAAAACACTCCTGAGCGAAGTGAAAGCTAACATGCAAAAAGCATTGGAGCACTATGAGTATGAACTGTCCAAGATACGCGCAGGCAAAGCCAGTCCTATGGTACTGGATGGCCTGATGGCGGAAGCGTATGGTGCGATGACTCCGCTTAATCAACTCGGGAATATCTCCACTCCTGATTCGAGGACCATCACTATACAGCCATGGGATGGCTCTGTACTGCACGCGATAGAGAAGGCGATCATGCAAGCCAATATCGGACTGACTCCGCAGAATGATGGCAAGATCATCCGACTGAATATACCACCCCTCACTGAGGAGCGCCGAAAGGAACTCGTCAAGCAAACTAAGAACGAAGCCGAAGAATGCCGTATTTCTCTCCGCACCACTCGCCGTGAAGCAAATGAAAAGGTAAAGAAAATGCTGAAGGATGGTCTGCCGGAAGATGCTGCCAAAGATGCTGAAACCTCTATCCAGAATACACTCAACGACTACTCTGCTAAAGTAGATAAGCACATCGAGGTCAAGGAAAAAGAAATAATGACGGTATAGTTGTCATTCTATTTCGGCTGTTTGTATTAGAACCCTCTCCTTCAGAGAGGGCAGGGTGAGGTTGTATTTACACCGTCACATATCGTACTAATACTCTCTTTGCCACAGGCAGCATGGTCTCTGTGAGCGGATATGTCTCTTTAAACTCAAGCGCATACATAGCCGGCATTTGTTTGCCGCCCTTTATCAACTCATACTTGATATTTTGATAGGTGTTGGTGACAGACATCTCATATTGATTGACCAATTTGGTATGAATGCCTCTGTATTTCTCCATAGCGCTTTCGAAGATCGTGATATTATAATGGTAGACATTTATCAGTCGTCTCATGAAGTCTGAGAGCATGAAATAACCTTCCTCTATCTCCAATGGGAGCAAACCCACAGGAAATATCTCGACTTTATCCTCTACCTCTTCATACAGTTCTCTGCCCAGTGACATTTTGGTCCTAAACTCAGGTATCGCAAAAGCGATGATCTCATCTATCTCTCTGATCAGTTCATCATCCGGTACGACAGATCTGTATTCGATCTTAAATTTTTCAAGGTCAAGTTTTGATATTTCTTTGGGGAAATTATTGACTGCAATTTTCTTCTTTTCTTTTAGTATTTCCAGATTTCTATAGTGTTCTAGTAGCTCAGAGAATTTAGGATATAGTTTTTTTGCGTCAAACTCATTTCCAGCCTGCTGCAGGTATGCCAGCAGCAGGTATTTCTTGTATTCGAAATCAATATGCCCATCGGTGAGCCAGTCTTGCTTTAAGTCTACCATGGTTCCGGTTTTTATATTATAACCTAACGNNAAACGAAATTTTATGCCAAATAGTTGCTTTGAACGTCCAGATAGTTCAATCGAGCAAAATACCTTGCCCGAAACATTGGTATATTTATTGTAATATTAATAAATATGGATACACCAACCAAAGTGGAAGATAATGTACATTGTTGTATTGCAGGCGGTGGACCTGCAGGTATGATATTAGGCTTTCTGCTTGCCCGAGCCGGACTGAAAGTTGTTGTATTGGAGAAGCATGCTGATTTTTTCCGCGATTTCCGCGGCGATACTATCCATCCGTCCACTATACAGATTATGGATGAGCTAGGCCTGCTGGATGAATTTTTGAAAGTACCTCATCAGGAGGTGATCGAGCTGAAAGCTATTTTTAATGATTTCGAATTTACAGTAGCTGACTTTAGCCATTTGCCGGTAGCAAAACCTGTTTTAGGTCTGATGCCACAATGGGATTTTCTGAATTTCGTGGCTGCACAGGCTGCCAGATATTCGACATTCAAACTTATAAAAGAGGCCAAAGTAACAGGCTTGCTGCGCGATGGCAAACGAATAACTGGTGTCAAGGCTGAAACTCCTGATGGTATTTTACATGTAAAGGCTAAGCTAACTGTCGGTACGGATGGTCGCTCATCTACGGTACGGCAACTGGCAGGCCTCAAGGTTATAAAGACCGGGGCCCCTATCGATGTGCTATGGTTCAGGTTATCACAGCGATCAGATGATCCACCTTACACGTTTGGCCGTTTTTTTAATGGCAATATCATGATCCTGCTTAACAGAAAAGAATACTGGCAGTGCGCATACGTGATAGAAAAAGGGGACTTCGAAAAAATACAAAAGGAGGGACTCGAAAATTTCAGGGAGCAACTGGCTTCGGTTTCACCCTTTTTAGCCAATCGATTGACTGAATTAAAAAGCTGGGATGACGTAAAGCTGCTAAGCGTGGATATTGACCATTTGGAGAAATGGTATGATGAGGGCGTGCTTTGTATAGGTGATGCTGCCCATGCCATGTC
>PLSN01000288.1 GCA_003165135.1 Bacteroidota bacterium | reverse complement strand
ATCCAGCGTGCGCGCCGGCTATTTAATTCCTCTATCGCCAATCTGGATTATAAGGGGAACTATCATTATTGCTACTGTACCAAGAGCTCTCATTTCGCATTTGTGCTCGAGGAGGCGCTGAAAAACAAAGTCAATATCGAAACTTCGTCGGCCTTTGATTTTAATATCATCAAGAAACTAGAAGAGAAGAAGAAGATCAATAAGGACATCACCATCATCTGCAATGGTTTCAAGACGCAGCGCTATCAGGACAATATAATCACAGCGATCAAGAGTGGCTACAAGAATGTAATAACGGTGCTGGATAACCTCGATGAGCTGGATAAATATCCCGATGCAGGTGAGCCGCTGAATATCGGTATGCGCATAGCTGCTGAAGAAGAGCCGAAATATGAATTCTATACATCACGGCTTGGTATACGTGTGAATGAGATAATACCATTCTACATGCAGAAGATCAAGGATAATCCAAAGTATAAACTCAAGATGCTGCATTTCTTTATTGATACGGGTATCAAAGACGTGAACTACTACTGGACAGAATTTCACAAGGCACTGAGGATATATACTGACCTCAAAAAGATATGCCCCGACCTGACTACTATCAATCTCGGTGGCGGAATGCCTATCAAGCAGTCGCTGGCTTTTGATTTTGACTATGAGTATATGATCAATGAGATCGTGACCCAGATCAAATCATCATGCGGGGATGAAGGAGTCGAAGAACCTGATATTTACACTGAATTTGGTAGCTATACCGTAGGCGAGTCAGGTGCGGTGATATTCTCCGTGCTGGGGCAGAAGCAGCAGAATGACCGCGAAACATGGTATATGCTCGACGGCTCACTCATGAATAACCTGCCCGATATATGGGGCCTGGCACAACGGTTCATCATGCTTCCTATCAATAAGTGGAATGCAGAATACAAGCAGGTAAATCTCGGAGGTATAACCTGCGATGTAGGAGATTACTACAATTCGGATGCGCATATCAATCAGGTGTATCTGCCTACATTTAAAGATGGGGAGAAAATGTACATCGGATTTTTTCATACAGGAGCATATCAGGATACGCTGAGCGGATACGGAGGTATCAAGCACTGCCTGCTGCCATCACCACCACACCTGCTCATTGACGAGAGCAAGGGCAAATTGTCATACAAGCTTTTTGCTGAGGAGCAGACAGCAGAGAGTATGATGAATATACTCGGATACTGATCTCATATCTCAAGGTACTTTTTGACCT
The DNA here is from genome assembly GCA_003165135.1 of Bacteroidota bacterium. Classification (GTDB taxonomy): domain Bacteria; phylum Bacteroidota; class Bacteroidia; order Chitinophagales; family LD1; genus UBA1941. The sequence goes on along the minus strand of PLSN01000288.1, from coordinate 3,347 downwards.
CATCTGAGCTTTTGAAATCTTTGTCAATCACCTTGAACTTAAATTGGACACTACCAGTTTTGCTTTGCTGAGCTCTAAAACTTTCCGCATCAACTATTGCCAGTTTATTATCTGTCGTCACTGCCCATATCATATTGGTACCGGATGGACTGAATTTGAAATGATGGCATTCACCGTTGACAGTTTCATAAGGGAAAACAGCATTGATGTTTTTCTCAACAAGACTTAGGCTTGATACCTGAAGTTTTTTTCCATTTTCATCTGTCATAGTAGCTATGACATCTGCTCCTGATGGCCATGCGGCAGGATTGTCGCAATTATGAATGCCAAAGAAATTTATACTGAAAGTGCGATAAATTAGCTGGGTTTTGCTCATGTGAGATTCATAGAAGCTGTCCCTTGACCTTTGGTCGGCCATGATCTTTCCCATTTCTTTGACTCGCGCCTGGTATTCCATCTTCGCCTTCTCTTCGGCTGTTTTTTTGTCAGCTAGTTTAGTTTGATATTCGGCAAACTTCTGGTCATATATTTTTTGAGCTGCAGTCAGATCCTGTCCGTCTATTACCGGGGTTGCGACGACCTTTAGTGTTTGAGCTCCTTTACTAAATGTCACTTCATAATCCATCTCTGTCAGTTTTTTAAGCTTAACATTTTCCCATTCTGTTTTGGCGGACCCGGGATCGAAGTTCTTTTCATCTTTCACCTGAAAGCGTACTCCTTTGTACATCGCTATCTCAGGGAATTCTCCTGCATCTACTACGATATGAAATTTTGTTTTATCCTTATCGGCTTTGGCTATTGGCATGGGCTTTTCCTTTTCGATAGCTTTGACCGCAGCGACTGTTTGTTTGAGTTCTTGTTCGCATTTAGCCACTATAGGACTGGTTTCCTCAGAGGAAATTGCTGTATCGGAATTGTTTTCCTTAAGGTTTTTCACAACGAGATTGGCTTGATTGAGATTGACCCATTTTTTAGCTGTAGTGTTGAGATAGTAGGTATTGTAGCGATCCTCTTTGGTATTGGATACCATATCCACAGTAATGGTTTTATCGGTATTGGTGGCGAGAGGTTTGCCGCTCTGTGAGGCGCTGATCTCCATCATGCCGGCCGATTCAAATACATAGGTACTACCCGCTGAGTCATAGGTCATAGGTATGCCACTTAGGAAAATATCTTTCTGGTCGTGAAACTCGCGGTAGTTCAGGTTTACTTTGCCCTTGATGGGATTTCCTTTCAGATCGCGGAAAGCACCTGCGGGGATGTGGAGTTTTGAACCGCTTTTATAAGTAATATCTGTAGCAGAATCCGCATCGACGACGAAAGTATCTGTAGGGATAATGACATGTGCCAGTGGCGGTGATATGTACTCTCTTGGTTTCTCAGATTTGTCATCAAAAAGCACGATGAGTGCTACTGCCGCAGCTACTATGATAGCAGAACCACGGGTGATGAATTTGCCCGACTTGTAAAACGGGATCTTCATCGTACGGTAACCCTTAGCGACCTGATTGAAGTTGCGGGCTGATGCGATCTCCCCATCTGTCAGTGGTGGTTGATCTCTGTTTATTTTGTATTTCATTTTAGTATCCTTACCCCGGAGGGTTTTGCCTCAATTTGGTTTGTAAATGTATTGCTATAGTCGTTTATTTTTTCTCCATTAGACCTTTGAGCTTATCGAGCAGGCGGTATACTTTCATCTTGACCGCAGACTCATTGCTGTCCTTGATCTCCGCTATTTCTTTGAATGGCCTTTTCTCAAAAAAACGCATTTCGAGCAGTTGCACTTCGTCTTCATCCAGCTCCTGCATGGCTATGAGAAGCAGGTCTACTTTTTCGTCAGAGGTAGGTTCATTTATTTCACCCATCACGTTTTGGACTGATGTATCATCTATGTTGATAGTGCGTTGGTTTTTGTTTTTTCGATAGCGGCTGCTGATCTCATTGAGCGCAATGCGATATAACCAAGATGAAAACGGAAACCCACGCGACTCATATTTATCGAGGGCCATCATGGCCTGCATAAAAACCTGCTGAGTGATGTCAAAAGCCTCGTCCTTGGTGCCGGTCCGCTGATAAACGAATCTCGCCACACTGTCAAAATATTTATTGTAAAGTTCGCCAAAGAACTCACGGTCAGCTTTAGCAGCGAGGACCAGATGATCATCTGTGCTCAGCACTATAGTAGTATCCGCTATGGTTCCTCGCATGTTTCTTAGATCTAAGGTTATGGCTTTCATTATACTTCACACGGTGATATGTATTTGATAGTATAATGCAGAGATGATCAGAAAGTCACAATTAAAACGTAGAAAGTTATTTTTTTGGTATAAAGCATGAAAAGGGTAGAAACTAAAAAGCCCTGTCAAAGTATATGACAGGGCCATTTCAGATAATATTTTGAAAATTTATTTCGCGACGGCGATTTTTCCGTTATAAATAGTCAAATGGTCTATGCTATTCACACGGATCGAGTATACACCTGACTGTAGTGACCTTGTATCTATGGACGAGATCGTGCTGCTAATGATGCCATCATAGACAATGCGGCCATCCATATCATAGAGCTGTATACGGCTACCTACTTCGTCGGCTCCCACTGCTATATTGATCTGATTGGTAGCAGGATTCGGGTATGTGTTGACACCTCTTACCTCGCCGATAGGCGCTATACCCAGAGGATTTACAGACAAGTCAAAATGGATGTCATCCAGCCATAGCGCAGAACCGAATGTAGCTGCTGCTGTATCTGTAGAAGAAAAGAATAGCATCTGAACGGTATCAGGAGATTCAGAGCTGGTGTAGTATTGGGCTAGTGGAATAGCAACGTTCACCCATTGCCCGCCGGAGTTAGTTAGTTGCTTTATGATAGCATATCCTAAACCACCCATGATGCTTGTATCGTTCTTTTGCAAATAGAACTCCATGATGGCTGTATCACCGGGAGTAGCAGGGGCATATTTGTAAGAGAAGTACAAGGTATCAGGCCTTTTAGCATATGGTAAGCCTGAATAGTGGAAAGCATTGGATGCGTCCAAAGACAATACGCCGATGCATGCTACCGAAGATAAAAGTGTACCACCGGCAAATGCGGGGAGGGTATCAGTTACCAGTTTGAGAGATGCAAGGCCTTCTACATGGTTTCCTGCTGAAGTATCCTTTATGGCAAACCAAGGTGCTATCAGGCCCCCAGCTCCCGAACCGGTCAGGTTTCCGAAGGTACCCCAATCATCCGGGGCATTCGGGTTGGTCCAGGTCTCAAAGCCGCCATTTAGTATCTGCTGTGAAAATGCACCAAATGATAGTGATATAGCTGCAATAATTGTAAATACTTTTTTCATTTAAATATA
>PLSN01000330.1 GCA_003165135.1 Bacteroidota bacterium | reverse complement strand
GACATAAAACCAAAAACAATGGATTTAAAACAAATACAGGAACTGGTCAAATTGGTCACCAAATCAGGCATCAGTGAACTCGGTATCAGAGAGGGTGACTTTGGGATCACAATAAAGAACGGGGGCACAGTGCAGCAGGTACCGATGCAGCCTATCGTACAATATGCTCCAGCCGTTTCTTCTGAGCCAAAGGCGGAAACAAAAACAGAAACAGCAGCCGAGACTCAGGCAGCACAGGCCAAAGCTGACAATATCACCACTTTCAGATCGCCGATGATAGGTACTTTCTACCGCAAGCCCGGCCCGGACAAAGATGTATTTGTCAAGATCGGTGATATGGTCAAGAAAGGTGATGTGCTGTGTATCATAGAGGCTATGAAGCTATTCAATGAGATAGAATATGACGGCGACGGAGGCAAGATCGTGAAAATACTGGTCGATGAATCATCACCTGTAGAGTACGACCAGCCTTTATTCATGATAGAAAAAGTATAGTGACTATTATAAATGGACTGTTTTTGCTTCAACTATTATTTAACTAATTCCGGGTAATCCGGCTGTTAAGCCTCCCCTTTGGGGAGGTTTGGAGGGGTGTTATATGTTCAAAAAGATATTAATAGCCAATAGAGGAGAGATAGCCCTGCGTATCATCCGTACCTGCAAAGAGATGGGCATCAAAACCGTAGCGGTATACTCTACTGCTGACCGCGATAGCCTTCATGTACGTTTCGCAGACGAGGCTGTGTGTATCGGTCCGCCGAGAAGCAGGGACTCCTATCTCAATATGCTCAACATCATCGCCGCTGTGGAACTCACAGGAGCTGATGCGGTGCATCCGGGCTATGGTTTTCTCGCTGAGAATGCTGACTTCGCGGACCTCTGCAATCAATATGGGGTAAAATTTATCGGGCCGACAGGTGCGCATATCCGCGCTATGGGGGATAAGATCACGGCTAAAGACACCATGATCAAAGCGGGTGTACCATGTATCCCGGGCTCCGGTGGGCTGGTAGAATCTGTGGATGATGCCAAACGGATCGCAAAAGAAATAGGCTATCCTGTCATAATCAAAGCTACTGCTGGCGGCGGCGGAAAGGGAATGCGCCTCGTCTGGAAAGACTCCGAGATCGAGAAGGCTTATACTGCAGCGCGTACCGAGGCGGGAGCATCTTTTGGTAATGACGGAGTATATATAGAGAAGTTCATCGAGGAGCCACACCATATAGAGATACAGGTAGCGGGCGATCAGAATGGCCGTGCATGCCATCTCAGTGAACGCGACTGCTCTGTGCAGCGCAGGCATCAGAAGCTGGTCGAAGAAGCGCCATCGCCTTTTATCAATGAAACTATCCGTCAGCAGATGGGCGATGCAGCAGTGCGTGCCTGTGAAGCTATCAAATACGAGAGTGTAGGTACTATAGAGTTCCTGGTGGACAAGCATCAGAACTTCTACTTCATGGAAATGAATACCCGTATCCAGGTAGAGCATCCCGTAACAGAGGAGGTGATGGACTTTGACCTTGTGAAAGAACAAATACTCATAGCTTCAGGCACTCCTATCTCAGGGCAGATGTATTTCCCTGACAAGATGCACGCCATCGAGTGCCGCGTCAATGCCGAGGACCCGCTGAATAACTTCGCGCCGTCTCCGGGTCGTATCACTGCCCTTCACACTCCAAAAGGCTACGGTGTGCGTGTAGATACGCATATATATGCAGGCTACACCATACCCCCATACTATGACTCACTGCTGGCCAAGGTCATCTGCCGCGCCAAGTCCCGTGAAGAGTGTATCGTCAAGATGGACCGTGCTATGAAAGAGTTTATCATCGAGGGTGTCAAGACCACGATACCATTCCACATCGCACTCATGCATAATGAGGAGTTCCGCGCCGGCCGCTATGACACAGGCCTGCTGGAGCGCTTCGACTATGCTCAGGCTATCAGGGATATGGATTTCCAGCCGTAAATACATAATATATTACCGAAAGAAAACCCTATGAAATATCAGATAAACGAAAAGGGACATGAGTTTATAGAAACTCGCTTAAAAGTTGCCCGATTTCAAGCCTTTGTTTATTTTCCTGTTGCTGCATTTGGTGGTATTGTACTTATGCTTTGTAAACTTGACTTTAATATTATCACTATCATTTGTTGTCTTTTTATTCTTGCCTTTGATCTTTTTTGGTTGGTTTATAGACCATTAATAATAGCTGGTAGGTTATTTAATTCTGTTATAATAGATATTGAGTTTAATGGGCAAGAATATATTTATCATACAGCAAAAACATTTTTGTATCCATCAAAAGAAGTAATAGGGTCAATAGCGGATCTAAAAAGAACAAGTAGTGATGATTTTGCCCAATATTCTCAGAAAGTCATAATGCAAAAGGGCGAAGACAAATCCACTATGGTATTTATCATTAAAGATTTTTTTGAGGATTATAATGCAATCGATTCAACTATTCATATTCCACCATCTAATTACCATTAATTATGTTTCAAAAATTAGGCGGCCTGATCGGGGATATCATACCATTCCTTATCTTTTTATACTTTTCTCTTATTGCAAGCGGGGTGATCAAATCTGATTCCCTTCCTGAGAGGTTTAAGAACCCTACATTGTATATGAAGTATGTTTTCTATGCAGGCACTTTATTATTTGCAGCCTTGATAGTGATCGGCTTATTGAGGTAAGCTTATATTTTGCGTTTCCGCGCTTTTGCGAGACATGAGTTAAATTTCAAAGATCATTTTATGCTATAAATGCAAATATAGCAATTGCAAAATTAATTTTTGTATTTCAACCTAGTGGGGTTTTTGGTTTTGATATCATTGATAGCATGGAAATACGTTCTTCAATGTTAGTTTATTAATAGATACATATTTCATACCTTTACTAATAACTCGGTAAAAAACAAAATCCAGGTGTTATGGAGTTAAATAAAATAACGCTGACATTCCTTTTCATTGGCTTGCTGGCTATATTTCCTGCACATGCCCAGACACCTGATAGTAATGGTATATATACCATAGCCACCAATATGCCTTCCTATCAGGGTGGCGAAGAAGCCCTTTATGAATTTATCAATCAGCACATCAACTATCCTAAAGAGGCACTGGAGCAAAAAAAGCAAGGCACTGTCCAGGTACGTGCAGTGATAGATGAAGCAGGGTTTGTGTCCGGTGTCAAAGTCGTCAGAGGTGTATCTGCTTCGCTGGACAATGAAGCGGTACGTGTAATAGATAGCACCAGCGGAAAATGGATCAGCGGCAAGATCGACGGCAAACCCGTCAAAGTATATAAATATCTGAGGGTTGGCTTCAAAATAGATACCACTATGTACGCACCACCTACTGTGGAAGAACCCGCACTTAAATTCATAGGCGGTGGCAAGGCATTGTATAGCTTTATAAAGGACAATATACAAGTACCCAATACGATACTCCTGCACCCGGAGATGATGGCACCGGTCACCGTATCTGTAGGGTTTAACTCACTGAATGAAATCTCAGACGTGCTACTGATCAAAGGGGTATACAAAACCCTGGATGATGAAGCTATCAGGCTGATCAAACTTACTGAGCACAAATGGTACCGGACTGATCTGAGCATAGCACCGCGGACTGCCTATGTGACTGTCACTGTTCCCTTTGATGTGAGTATGATAGACACTAATTCATACAAAAAGAACATACCCGAAAAAATAATTTTTGAAGCCTACAACTCTAACCCGGTCTTCGTGAGGGCTTATGATAACTATAGAAATGGCAACTATGATGTGGCTATCATCGATCTTAATGACTGTGTCAATGAAAATAAAAGCCGGGATGCAGCACTTTTGGTCAGGGCTTACTGCTATTTAAAAAAGAAGAATAAATCAGCTGCATGTGAAGACCTGGTGAAGCTAAGAGAAAGTAAGGACGCCGCTACAGCCTCCGTAAAAGATATTATTGAGGATATTTATTTCAAATATTGTACCGGACTGGATAATAGTAAAAATACTCCCCGTCCGCGTGTTACTCTTCATAGATAAGCTAGCCTCTACTTAGCCCTCACTCGACCTCGTTTGTAACGAGGTTGTACTCATTATAGCGTTTGCAACGCTATAAAATCTTTCTATGCTATTTTTTGTCGGGCAACAATGATCTTATTTATAGGCGTCTTTCCTGTCGGCTATTTTGGTAATAAGCAGGGTACGCTCTATTTTCACATATAATATCCTATACTTTCCCACTCGTATCCTATATGTGTCCTTTTCCCCTTTGATCGGTTTAATATCCAGAGGCTGTCCTTCTGAGAGTTTCTTTATGGCCATGTTGACCAAAACTTTATACTGCTCAGGTAATTTGCCGTGGTTTTTTGCTGCCTCCTTTGACAGCTCTATTTGATATCTTGCCATTTTATGGTCTCGCCTTTTTTAAATTCCAGTTTCGCTTTAGACACTGATTTTTTTTCACTATCTGTCATCGGGGAATCATCGTATGAGACAAAAGTTTTCCAAAAAATATTGCTTAAAATATTTTCAGGCAGGTCTTTTAAGATATTTACTATTGCTTTTTCCGGAATCGTGATCGTGGCGGCCATTGTGTGATTTTTTACAAAGATAATATATTGAAAGTAATTCCTCACCCCCTCATTTGCAACGAGGTTGAATTCACTATCGCGTTTGCAACGCTATGAAATACCGGCTTTTTATTCCAAGCCAAATTCCTTAACATTGGTCATGCGCCGTCTCATTGTTTTGATCTATATCGTTGTTTCCCTGACATCCTATGCACAGATACCAGATGTGCCTGCGGCGTTTAATGCCATTAAAGCAAAACCGGAAGTTGTTCACCTGAAAAAGAACCACATCGAAACCCCATCCGGCGGACATCTCCAGGGCATACAGTGTTTATCAGACAGTGAACTGCTCATCACCGCGAGTTCGGGCAGTTATGCTTATTACCTGACGGCAAACAGGGCGGAGCTGACCTCTATTCGGAAATTAGGCGATGACCCCTTTCGTCATGCAGGCGGCTGTCAGGTTTATGATCGTATGCTGGCAGTCGGTGTGGAAGACAATCAGGATAGAGACCGTTCAGACATAATCCTTGTCACTTTTGGCGACAAACTCCCGAATGCTAGTCAACGTACTGTGCTATATAGAAGTGGTGAGTATGAGCGCTCTACAGCAGGTGCCGTCGGACTGACCCGAACTGCTAGCGCACAGTATCTCATAGCCGTTGGTGATTGGGATTCAAGGAATATTGATTTCTATCTCTCCCGGCATGATGACGACAGATCATTTGACTCACTCACCTCTTTTCACGCGCCGGATGATCACCGGTGGCCATCTTATCAATCCATCAATCTCCTCACCGATACTGCCGGCCGAATATATCTGATAGGTTTTGCTTTGGATGGACTTAGGAATCGGGCCGACCTTTTTGAGGTGGTTCTCCATTCCGATAGGGCAGACCTTGTATTATTAAGCACACGAAATTTCAAATGCCGGGGCACAAGTTTCCGCTATGGCTCAGGAATTTATGTGAACGGCACAAAGCTACACATATATAGCTGTAGTAGGAATCCGACTGCACATACTGCCATCAATATTTTCAAATAGTAAGGGACTTTACCCCCCAAACCCCCTAAAGGGGGCTTTAATACATTAGTCGGCTGGCTGTTAAAGCCCCCTTTAGGGGGTTTGGGGGTGTACTTCTTTTGCGCCTTATTTCCTTTGCGAGCCATCATTTCTCTTTTTTTGCGGTTTTGCGAGCCATTTCTATGTTAAAAGCGCTCATTTCCCCCCGTCCCTCGCCCTCCGCCCCTCGTCCCTTTGACTTTTCTCTACTTTTTTACACAAACTATTTGGAGAAGTGTGGATAAAGGGTATCTTTGCAGTCCATTTTTAAGAAAGGCCGGTTGGAAACCGTCCGAAAACAACATAAAGGAATGAGTCAAACTAAGTATACTCCGCGTTTACAACAACGCTACCATGAGCAAATAGCTCCTGCGCTGATGAAGAAGTTCAATTACACTTCCTTCATGCAAGTTCCCCGTTTAGAAAAAATATGCCTGAATCAAGGTGTCAATGGTGCTACCTCTGACAAGAAGCTGGTGGACATCGCTATCACGGAGATGACGACCATAGCCGGTCAGAAAGCCGTAGCAGCAAAATCTAAAAAGGATATTTCAAACTTTAAACTTCGTAAGAACGTACCCATAGCAGCCCGTGTGACCCTCCGCCGCGAGCGCATGTATGAGTTTCTCGATCGTCTGGTGTCTATCTCCCTGCCACGTGTACGTGACTTCAAAGGAGTGAACAGCAAAGGTTTCGACGGCCGTGGCAACTATAACATGGGTGTCAAGGAACAGATCATCTTCCCTGAGATCGATATCGACAAAGTAACTAAGATGAATGGTATGGACATCACATTTGTGACCAACGCTAAGACCGACGAAGAAGCATTTGCATTACTAGAAGCACTGGGAATGCCTTTCACTAAAAAACAAGTAGCAACAAACTAATATACTATGGCAAAGAAGTCAGTAGAAGCAAGACAAAGGAAGCGCGAAAAGATGGTAGCACTATATGCAGAAAGGCGTAAAACGCTCAAAGCAGAAGGCAACTATGCAGAGTTGGATAAACTTCCAAAGAACTCATCAAAAGTACGTCTGCGCAATAGGTGCCAGCTCACTGGCCGTCCGCGTGGATATGTACGTATGTTTGGTATATGCCGTATCAAGTTCCGCGATCTCGCGAGCGATGGCAAAATACCTGGTGTGACAAAAGCTTCTTGGTAATCAAATTTTAGAAAAACAGAACAAAAGATAAAACAATGGTAATTGATCCAATATCAGATTATCTGACTCGAATCAGAAACGCACAATCGGCTAACCACAGAATGGTGGAGATCCCTGCGTCAAACACTAAAAAGAAGATCACAGAGATACTTTATACCAAAGGCTATATCCTGAAGTATAAATTTGATACCAGTGAGAATGGACAAGGTGTGATCAAGATCGCTCTGAAATATGATCAGGTAGCAAAAACTCCTGTCATCAAACATCTGAGCAGGGTGTCTACACCGGGCCTTCGTCAGTATCGCGGTTCGAAAGAATTGCCAAGAGTATTGAGCGGCCTTGGTATCGCTATCATCTCTACCTCTAAGGGTATCATGACAGACAAAGAAGCACGTGTACAGAACCTCGGCGGTGAAGTATTGTGTGAGATATATTAATTGAATGTAGAGACGCAATATTTTGCGTCTCCGACAGATAAAGAAGACGAAAGAAATTTTAAATAAAAAGAGAGGCCGT